>JAADEE010000005.1 GCA_013153575.1 Chlorobiota bacterium | reverse complement strand
CAAACAATTAATTGATGTCGCTGAAGAAAATGGCATTTACATACCAACACTTTGTCATTTCAAAGGAATTTATCCTCCACTAGGTACCTGTAGAGTTTGTACTGTTAGCATAAACGGAAGAATGGATACAGCATGTACAAGAAAAGTTTTCGATGGTATGAATGTAGAAGTGAACACACCTGAAATTCTTGACAACAGAAAAGCAATTATTGAAATGCTATTTGCCGAAGGAAACCATTTCTGTCCTGCATGTGCAAAAAGTGGCGACTGCGAACTTCAAAGAAAAGGATACGAAATGGGAATCTCATCATCTCGTTTTCCTCACTTATTTGAAGAAAGAAAAAAGGATTTTAAACCTGAACGTATTTACATGGAACACAACAGATGTATTTTATGTAAACGATGTGTTCAAGAAGTTAAAACTGTAAACGGAGATAAAGTTTTTTACTTCCAAAATAAAGGACATAAAATGACAGTTGGAATAGACTATAAAAGAGAAAAAGAACTTACAGACCAACAAATTATAGATGCAGCAAACCTATGTCCGGTAGGAGCAATTATTGCAAAAGGAAAAACAATTGCAAAACCACTCGGAACAAGAAAGTTTGATTCCGATAAAAACATAAACTGGATTGAAGGAACGGACCTTGATATTGAAATCCCAAAAGATGGTAAGAAAAAAATTGTTGCAACAACCTCACTTGCAGGATGTTTTGGTTGCCACATGTCGCTATTAGACATAGATTTAGGAATACTCGACGTTTTAGAACTTGTTGAATTTAACAAATCTCCTTTAACAGATATTAAAAAATTTACAAAACAATGCGATATAGGAATTATTGAAGGCGGTGTTGCAAATTCTGAAAACTTTGAAGTATTAAGAGAGTTCAGAAAAAAATGCAATATTATTGTTGCCCTAGGGGAATGTTCAATTTGGGGAGGAATGCCCGCAATGAGAAATACACTTCCTCTTAAAGATTGTCTTGAAGAAGCATACCTGCATTCAATTTCAAGTGAAAATGATGAAAACATAATTCCATGCCACGAAGACATTCCAAAATTATTAGACAAAGTTTATTCAATTCATGATATAATTAAAGTTGATTATTACATTCCGGGTTGCCCGCCAAATGCAGAACATATCTGGAAAATGGTTAAGAATATTCTTTTCGGAACAAAAGAAAAAGTTGAATATGCAGACTTTAAATACGATTAATTAATAACAGAATACCCTGCGGGTTTTAAAAACCCGCAGGGTATAATCAACTTTAAACTTTTTACTTTAAACTAAATAAAATGAGCAAAAAAATAATAATAGAACCCGTAACAAGAGTTGAAGGACACGGAAAAGTAACAATTCAACTTGATGATAATGGAAATGTAAAAGACTCAAAATTTCACATTGTAGAATTTAGAGGTTTTGAAAAATTCATTCAAGGACATCCATATTGGCAAGCACCTTTAATTGTTCAACGTTTGTGCGGAATTTGCCCTGTAAGTCATCATCTTGCAGCAGCAAAAGCAATTGACCAAGTTGTAGGAATTGACCCCGAGGATTTATCTCCAACTGCAACAAAAATCAGAAAATTAATGCATTACGGACAAATGTTCCAATCACATGCTTTGCATTTTTTCTATCTGGCAGCACCGGATTTATTAATGGGAATAGAATCTAATCCTGCCTTAAGAAACGTAGTTGGTGTAGCACAAGAACACGGTGAACTTGCAAAAAAAGGAATCTTAATGCGTAAATTTGGGCAAGAAATGATTAAGGCAACAGGAGGAAAAAAAATTCATGGAATTTCAGCTGTTCCGGGTGGTGTTCATAAAAATCTTCACCAAAGTGAAATTGATTATTTCCTTAACGGGAAAGATATTCCAAACATAAATACTATGATTGAATGGTCGCTTGAAGTAATCGACTTCATAAAAGATTATCATAGCAAACACGCAGCATTTCTCGACACATTTGCCACATATCCATCAGGTCATTTAGCAATGGTTTCAAAAGATGGCTCCGGCACTTTAGATTTGTATGACGGAAATTTAAGATCAATTGACAGCATAGGAAACATTACATTAAATGACATACCCGATTTCCAATATCATAAATATATTAATGAAGATGTTGAAAAATGGTCATACATGAAATTTCCATACATAAAGCACCTTGGCAGAGAAAATGGATGGAACAGAGTTGGACCTTTAGCAAGAATGAACGTTTGCACATCAATTGATACACCTCTTGCAGAACAAGCAAGAAAAGATTTTAAAGATTACACAGGCGGAAAACCAAATAATATGACAATGCACACACATTGGGCACGTTTAATCGAGGTATTACATTCAGCTGAAAAAATGAAAGAACTTCTTCATGATGAAGATATTAAAGGTAATGAATTAGTTCGTGAGGGTGTTAGAAGAAACGAAGGCGTTGGTGTTATTGAAGCACCACGTGGAACATTAATCCACCATTATCATGTTAATGATACAGGTAAAATTGAGAAATGCAACTTAATTGTTTCAACAACACATAATAACGACCCAATGAATAAAGCGGTTGGTTGGGTTGCACAAAATGTTATTGACAAAAAAGAAGAAATTACCGAAGGTATGCTCAACCAAGTTGAAGTTGCAATTAGAGCTTACGACCCATGTTTAAGTTGTGCAACTCATGCAATGGGAAAGATGCCATTAGAACTTTCAATTTTTAATAGCAAAGGAGAACTTATTGACAAAAAATATAAATCTTAAATTTATATAAAAGTCACAGTTTCACTTTGCTAATAATTGGGAGATCAAATAATGATTGACTTTAATTTTATTAAAATAGTGAAGCTGTGACTAAAAGGATATAAAAACATGAAAAATCTAAACACTAAAAATACAATGATTTTTGGTATAGGAAATTCAGCTCGTCAAGATGATGGTTTAGCTTGGGCTTTTCTTGATGAACTTTCAAAACAAAATAAATTTAAAGGCAAACTTCATTATCGTTATCAACTAAATATTGAAGATGCAGAAACTGTTTCAAATGCAGAGCAAGTAATTTTTGTAGATGCTTTTGCAGGAAAACAAACAGAAAGTTGTGTTTTTGAAGAATGTAAACTTAACGGTGAAATAACCTATACAACTCATGCTCTTGAACCGGAAGCAATTATGGCATTATGCAAAAACGTATATAATGTAAACCCCAAAGCATATGTTCTTAAAATAAAAGGTAAAGCATGGGAACTTGGAGAAGAACTTAGCTCAGAAGCAAAAAAAAATTTGAACGAAGCAATTAATTTAGTTTCTGAATTTATCTAAAATAAAAAAACACCAAGTTTAAATTTGGTGTTTTTTTATTTTAACTACTTTCTAAAATCCGCAAGTCATCGTATCAATTTGTTAATAAACAGAAAGTTATCAGCAAATATTTATCACATAATTAAAACTATTGATGCGATGACTATCAGATAGTTAAATGTAATCCTGCGGATATAAGGAACTTTAATAAAGTTTTATTCAAAATAATTTTTAATTTCATAACCTGCATCTTTTAAAAATTTATCTTTCTTCATAAGTTTAACATCACTCTGAACCATTTCTTTAATTAAAGTTTCAAGAGTATATTCAGGTTTCCAACCAAGTTTGGTATTTGCTTTAGTTGGGTCTCCAATTAGTAAATCAACTTCTGTTGGTCTAAAATAAGTTGCATCAACTTTTACAACTGTTTTTCCAACTTTTAAATTATCTGCAAATTCACCTTTTACAGATTTTATTTTTCCAATCTCATTAATACCTTCTCCTGTAAATTCAAGTTCAACACCAATTTCGCCAAAAGCCATTTTAATCATATCTCTAACGCTTGTTGTTTTACCTGTTGCAATTACAAAATCTTCAGGTTCATCTTGTTGCATCATCAAATACATTGCTTTTACATAATCTTTTGCATGTCCCCAATCGCGTTTTGCTGAAAGATTTCCAACATATAAAACTTCTTGCAAACCAAGTGCAATTTTTGCTGTTGCACGAGTAATTTTTCTTGTTACAAAAGTTTCACCTCTTACAGGCGATTCATGATTAAATAAAATCCCATTACATGCAAACATATTATATGCCTCTCTGTAATTTACAGTAATCCAGTAAGCATACATTTTCGCAACACCATAAGGACTACGAGGATAAAAAGGTGTTTTTTCCGATTGAGGAACTTCTTGCACTAAGCCAAAAAGCTCACTTGTAGATGCCTGATAAATCTTTGTTTTTTTTGTAAGATTTAGAAGCCTTACAGCCTCTAAAATCCTTAATGTTCCAATTCCATCAGCATTTGCAGTATATTCTGGAGTTTCAAAGCTAACTTTAACATGGCTCATTGCAGCCAAATTATAAATTTCATCAGGTTGAACTTCTTGAATAATTCTAATTAAGTTAGTTGAATCTGTTAAATCACCATAATGCAAAATAAAATTTCGGTTTTCAACATGAGGGTCAAGATAAAGATGGTCAATTCTATCGGTATTAAAAAGTGAACTTCTTCTTTTTAAACCATGAACAATATACCCTTTCTTCAATAAAAATTCTGCAAGATATGCACCATCCTGTCCTGTAATTCCCGTTATAAATGCTACTTTTTGCATATTCTTAAATATAAATATTGCATCAAAATTATAAAAATATTGATACCTTAATTCTTTTTTTTAGTAAATTTAAACTTTACAAGTTAAAAGCTTCTTTAACTTTATCAACATAATCAAGTTTTTCCCAAGTGAAAAACTCAATTTTTTTCGTATATGAACTTCCATTAGTTGAAAAAGTAACTTCACGTGTAAAAGGTTCACGTCCCATATGCCCATAAGCTGCTGTTTCCTTAAAGATAGGATTTTTTAAACCAAAACGATTTACAATTGCAGCAGGTCGCATATCAAAAATATCATTAATTTTTTTAGCAATTTCACTATCTGAAAAATTAACTTTTGCAGTATTATACGTATTCACATACAAACCAACAGGTTGTGCAACTCCAATTGCATAAGCAACTTGAACTAAAACTTCATCAGCAACACCTGCTGCTACAAGATTTTTTGCAATATGACGTGTTGCATAAGCAGCAGAACGGTCAACTTTTGAAGAATCTTTTCCTGAAAAAGCACCACCTCCATGTGCACCTTTACCACCATATGTGTCAACAATTATTTTTCTTCCTGTTAAACCTGTATCACCATGAGGACCACCAATTACAAATTTGCCTGTTGGATTCACTAAAAGTTTAAAATCTCCTTTAAATAAATTCTTAATTGCCTCAGGAAGTTTTTCTTTAACATTAGGAATTAAAATATTTTTAACATCTTCATAAATTGTTTTAAGCATTTCATCATCTGCTTCTTTTTGTGTTTTATTTTTTGAAGGTGTAACAAAATCATCATGTTGAGTTGAAATTACAATTGTGTCAATTCTAACTGCTTTATTATTTTCATCATATTCAACTGTAACTTGCGATTTTGAATCAGGACGAAGATAAGTCATTTGTTTTCCTTCTTTTCTTATTCTTGAAAGCTCAATTAACAATTTATGAGAAAGGTCAATAGGAAGAGGCATATAACTTTCCGTTTCATTATTTGCATAACCAAACATCATTCCTTGGTCGCCAGCTCCTTGTTCTTCTGCATTATCTTTTTCAACTCCTTGATTTATATCAGGCGATTGTTCATGAATTGCTGAAATTACTCCGCAAGAATCTCCATCAAATTTATATTCTCCTTTTGTGTAACCAATTTCGTTTATAACTTTTCTTGCAGTTACCTGAGCATCAACCCATGCTGTTGTTTTAACCTCACCACTTAAAACTGTTAATCCTGTTGTAACAAGTGTTTCACAAGCAACTTTTGATTCTGCATCTTGCTTTAAAAATTCGTCTAATAAAGCATCTGAAATTTGGTCTGCGACTTTATCGGGATGTCCTTCCGACACTGATTCCGATGTAAAAAAATATGACATTTTAATAAATTTAGTTTTATAAAAAAAATCGGAAAGAAAGACAGAAGTGTATGTTTTTAGCATTTTTTTCTGCGGTTGCAAGCAATCAAATCTTTCCGCGGATGCAAATGTAATCCTTTTATTTTTTCAAAAAAAAGATTTTCATAAAATAAGAAACAAGATTATAAATCTTTTTCATTTAAATATTGTAAAAATATTTTGTATATTTATGAAATTCAAATTAATAAACGTATGAATACAAATATTTTTTGGCTAAGAACCTTTGGAATATTCGGCATTTTAGGAGGACTAACTCTTTTTGCAGGAGATATGCTTTTCTATTACAATAGTGAAAGTATTAATATTGCTGAAAATATGGGTAATGTTTCTGATGCAAGAATTATTGCCAGTGGAGTTTCTGCATTTTTTGCAACTTTATTTTACTTGCTTGGTTTAGGGCAAATTTACTATGCTTTTAAACCTTCTCCTAAAAAAATAAGGAATATTGTTTTAATAAGTTTTGCGAGTCTTTTAGTTCTTTACGGAGTTGTTCATGGAGCTTATGTTGGTATCGCAACTTCGGCAAAATTAGCCGTACAAAACAATTTAGATATTACAAAAAGTACAGCCCTTGCTTTAAAAACAAATAATACATTAAGGTTATTTGGTTATCCTATTTTTTTAGTTCTTTCAATATATTTTTTAAGTCAAGTTTGGAAGGGAAATACTTTATATCCTAAATGGATAATATTTTTCTTTCCGCTTATCCCTTTCATTATTCAATTTATTTTAGCAGAATTTTTAACAGGAACTGCAAGATTGATAATTTTAGGAGGTTACCTTAATTTAATTTTAGTTTTATTCTTTTTTGCTTCTACAATTGCACTTTGGAATAAAGAAATAGAATCTTAAAACTAAACTTTATAAAATAAAATAATGTAAGATTTTAAGATTCTATTAACGTATATAAAATCGGCAAACTAATTACCCTTAAAAGTAGCTGTATAAACAGCATTTTCTTTTATTTTTTCTATATCAATAAAATCATTATGATAAACTCCGTTTATGTACATATCAGTTTGATCGCAATAATGTTTGCTTGTAGGAATGTCTGAAATACCTGTTGGAATTATTGTTTGTGATTTATTCCAATCTGCTGTTGAATAAATATGTCTGTGTGATGCTCCGAACTTAGAAATAAAGCCATTATCTTTAAGCCCATATGAATAAGGACTAACCGTATGAAACGAACCTCCAACATCATAAGTATGGTTTAAATTAAATGCTAAATCTAACATTTTGCTTTGTCCTAACGGATGTTGAAGTTCAAGTTTATGAGCATCTCCCCATCTCCATTTTGCAATATTTTTCCCATATTCTTTTGAAAGTAAATTTATTGTTTCTTTAAATGACTTTATAATCATATCATCAAAAGTTTCAACTTTATCTTTTGTGTTTACATCATCACATAAAATTGATTTCTTGTTTTTAAAAATCTTATCAAGCATATAATTTGTTGTATTAAATACTTTATATAATTCATCTCCTAAATCATCTTTTATTATATTTTTTCCAAGAATTTTATAAAATTGTTCAAAAATTAAAGCTTCTGAACCATCTTTTGATAAAACATTATCCCATTTTTTTAATTTTTCTAAGGCTTCTGTTTGCAAGTCTGAAAGTTTTGCTTTTTGTAAGGCTTCTATTATTACAGGTTTCTTTTCATCAACAAGAACTGAATGTTGGTCGTTTTGCAT
>JAADEE010000168.1 GCA_013153575.1 Chlorobiota bacterium | reverse complement strand
AAAATCTTTTTTACTTGAATTAATGTGTTTTAATACATCTTCATTTATTTCTTGATTTCCTTGGATTATTGCGTCTGAATAATTTATTGCAATTTTTTGTAAGTTTTGATAATTTGCGGGAGATAAAACTTTAATGTCTGATTGTTTTATTCCGTCATATTCAAGTTTTTTTCTTATACCTTTATTTAACTCTCCTTTAAATTCGTCATTATAAACAGAATAAACAACTTTTGAGTTTTCAAAAAGGGGATCGTCTTTATACGATTTTTTTAAGAATAATGGAACTAATGCAGACATCCATCCATGGCAATGGATAATATCGGGCGTCCAACGTAATTTTTTTATAATTTCAATTGCACCTCTTCCAAAAAATATCATTCTTTCATCATTATCTTCGAAAAGCTCACCATTTTCATCGGTTAACATTGCTTTTCTGCTAAAAAACTCGTCATTATCAATGAAATAAACTTGCATGCGTGCTTGTTGAATTGATGTTACTTTTATTATTAAGAAATGGTCAGTATCATCAATAATTAAATTCATTCCGGATAATCTTATAACCTCATGTAACTGATTTCTTCTTTCATTTATTATTCCAAAACGTGGCATAAATACTCGCACTTCTTTTCCTCTTTCTTGTATTCCTTGAGGAAGATAACGACTAATGTGCGACATTTCTGTTTCTGGTAAAAAAGGCATTATTTCTTGCGAAATATATAGAATTTTTTTCTTTTCCATAATTATTTACTACTTGCTTACTGCATAATTTTGCAAAGATACGAAAAATAAAGGTTTTTATCAATTATTTTATTTGTTGCTAAAAATTTTTATTACTATTGTAATTTAACAATGTTTTTAAATTTGATTTAATATGCTGATAACAAGAACTATAAAGGATTTAAAAAATAAAATTAGCAAATATAAGGCTGATGGTAAACAAATTGGCTTTATTCCAACAATGGGAGCTTTACATAAAGGTCATTTATCATTAATTGAATGTTCAAAATCTAATGATGATATTACTGTTGCAAGTATTTTTGTAAACCCAACACAATTTAATAACAAGGAAGATTTAAAAAAATATCCTAGAGAAGAAGAAAAAGATATAGAACTTCTTAAACAGGTTGGTTGTGATATTGTTTTTATTCCAACTGTTGAAGAAATGTACCCTGAAGAAGATAAAAGGCAGTTTAATTTTGGAGGAATTGAAAATGTTATGGAAGGAAAATTCAGAGATGGGCATTTTAATGGAGTTGCACAAATTGTATCAAAACTTTTTCAGTATGTAGAACCCGACAATGCTTATTTTGGTATAAAAGATTTTCAGCAAGTTGCAATTATTAGATACTTAAATAAACATTATCTTGCAGATTTGAACATAAATATAGTTGCATGCGATATTTTACGTGAAGAAGATGGGCTTGCAATGAGTTCGAGAAATAAATTGTTAAGTCCTAATTATAGAAATGCGGCACCACTAATTCAGAAAACCTTAAAAAAATATAAAAAAGATTATAAAAATTATTCTGTAAAGGAATTAATGAATAAAATTACTGAAGAAATAAACGAAAATGAACTTTTAAACGTTGAATATGTGGATATTGTAGATAATACAACCTTAAAAACAGTTGATAAAATTATAGAAGGGCAAACAACAGCATGTATTGCAGTTTTTGCAGGAAAAGTTCGTTTAATTGATAATATAGCTTTTTAATTATGCCAAATAAATTAAAAATAATTAATGATCCTGTTTATGGGTTTATAAATATTCCATCAGAAATACATTTTGATATAATACAACACCCATATTTTCAAAGATTACGGAGATTAAAACAATTGGGATTGTCGTATTATGTGTATCCGGGAGCAACTCACACAAGATTTGAGCATGCAATAGGTGTTATGCATTTAATAAGTTTAGCGATAAATGAAATTAGAAAAAAAGGTAAAGAAATTTCAAAAGAAGAAGCTGATGCGGTTTTAATTGCAGGACTTATGCATGATATTGGGCACGGACCTTTTTCACATACACTAGAAGGTGCTTTTTTTAAAAAATTAAATCATGAAGATTTAACATTGCTCTACATGAACAAAATGAATGATGAATTTGGAGGTAAACTTTCATTAGGCATTGAAATTTTTCAAAATAAATACAAAAAAGCATTTTTGCATAGTTTAGTTTCAAGTCAGCTTGATATGGATAGACTTGATTATTTAAAAAGAGACAGTTTTTATTCCGGTGTTTCAGAAGGAGGAATTGGAACCGAAAGAATTATAAAAATGCTACGTGTTGTAAATGATGGACTTGCTGTTGAAGAAAAAGGAATTTATTCCGTAGAGCAATTTATTGTTGCAAGAAGAATAATGTATTGGCAAGTATATCTTCATAAAACCGTAATTGCAGCAGAAGAAATGTTAAAAAAAGCAATATTACGAGCAAAGCATGAATGTAATAATAACGGAATATTTGCAACACCAAATTTAGGTTATTTTCTTGAAAATGCATATAATGAGAAATTTGATTTAGAAGCATCTAAGAATATGAAATATACATTAGAGGCTTTTTCTAAATTAGACGATTCAGATATAATTGTTTCTTTAAAAGAATGGATAAACCATGAAGATAAGGTTATTGCAGAACTAAGCAAAAGAATTTTAAATAGAGATATTTTTAAAATTGAAATAAGCCATGAAAAGTTTGGTGCTGAAAAAATTAACTTGTTAAAACAAAAAGCAAAAGAGAAATTCAGAATTAAATATGAAGATACCGATTTTTTTGTTTTCACAGATAAAATTAAAAATAGAGCATATAGCACAGATAACGATGCAAGAATAAATATTATATTAAATTCCGGTGAAATTTATGACATTGCAAAAGCATCAGATTTAAAAAACATAAGTGCTTTATCAAAAACAGTAGAAAAATATTATTTATGTTATCCTAAGGAACTTATTGAAATGTAAAAAAATACAATAAAATCTTAATAATTGTTAAAAATTGTATAAATTTGTAAACAAAAAATACAATGGAGTTTTCAGCCAAACAAATAGCCGATTTATTAGAGGGAGAAATAGAAGGTAAATCAGACGTAAAAGTAAATAATATTTCAAAAATTGAAGAAGGCAAAGAAGGAACGTTAGCATTCTTGGCAAATTCTAAATATACACCTTATATATATACAACAAAAGCATCAATAGTTTTAGTAAACAAAGATTTTAAACCTGAAAAAGAAATTTCTGCAACGCTAATCCGTGTAAAAGATGCATATCAAGCATTTGCCTCATTGTTAGAAATATATCAACAACATAAAAACTATAAAGTTGGCATATCGCCCAAAGCAACAATAGAAAACTCTGCAAAATTAGGAGAAAATGTTTTTGTTGGAGTTGGAGTTTATATAGGAGAAAATGTTGTAATTGGAGATGAAACTAAAATATATCCTAACACATATATTGGAGATAATACAGTTATTGGTAAAAACACAACTATATTTTCAGGAGTAAATATTTATTCTGAAGTTGAAATAGGTAATAATTGTACAATACATTCCGGTGTTGTTATCGGAAGTGATGGTTTTGGCTTTGCACCACAAAATGATGCAGAATTTAAAAAAATCCCTCAAATAGGAAATGTTATTATTGAAGATAATGTTGAAATAGGAGCAAATTCTACAATCGATAGAGCAACAATTGGTTCTACAATTATAAGAAAAGGAGTAAAACTAGACAACCTTTTACAAGTTGCACATAATGTTGAAATAGGCGAAAACACAGTAATTGCCGCACAAACAGGAATTGCAGGTTCAACAAAAATTGGTAAAAATTGTATGATAGGTGGGCAAGTTGCAATTGCCGGTCATATTACAATTGCAGATAATGTTAAAGCAGGAGCAAGAACAGGAATAGCACAAACAGTTAAAAAAGAAGGTGTAATTTTACAAGGTATTCCGGCAATGGATGTTAGAAATTTTTATCGGTCTGCGGCAGTATTTAAAATATTACCAGATATGAAAAGACAATTAGATAAAATAGCAAAAAAAATAGAAGAATAATAATTTTGATAAAACACTAGAATGTCAGATAAACAAAGAACAATACATAAATCTGTAAGTTTAAAAGGCACAGGATTACATACAGGTAAAGAAGTTAATATAACATTTAAACCGGCAGAAGAAAATACAGGTTATATATTTCGACGCATTGATTTACCGGAAAAACCAGAAATTAAAGCATTAGTTGATAATGTTGTAGAAACTTCAAGAAGCACGGTTTTGCAACAAAACGGAGCAAGTGTTGGAACTGTTGAGCATTTGCTATCAGCTGTTTATGCTATTGGCATTGATAATATTATTATTGAAATTGATAATGAAGAAATGCCTATTTTAGATGGAAGCTCACAACTTTATGTAAAAGTTCTTACAGAAGCAGGAATTCAAGAACAAAACGCAGAAAGAGAATATTTTATCATTGAAAAAGAAATTTCATTAATTGATGATATAAAAGATAGTACAATTCAAGCATTTCCGGCAGAAGAGTTAAGCCTAAATGTAATGATTGACTATAACTCAACAGTTTTAGGAAACCAGTATGCATGTTTAAAATCATTATCAGATTATAAAACTGAAATTGCTCCATGTAAAACATTTGTGTTTTTAAAAGAATTGGAAATCCTTCTAAAAAACAATCAAATTAAAGGAGGAGACTTGTCAAATGCTTTGGTAATTGTAGAAAAAGATTTTACACAAAAAGAATTTAACAGAATAGCAGATTTATTTCATAAAGAACACCACATTTATAACGGAAGAGGTGTAATTAATGAAAAAGATATGACATTCTCAAATGAACCGGCAAGGCATAAACTTCTTGATTTACTTGGAGATATGGCTTTAATTGGTATGCCTGTAAAAGGAAAAATAATAGCTTCTAAACCGGGGCATTTTTCAAATATTTTATTTGCAAAAAAAATACGAGAAGAAATAAAAAAACAGCAAAAAAGAAACAAAATTCCTAAATATAATCCTAACGATACACCAATTTATGATATAAACGACATAAAAAAAATACTTCCACATCGTCCCCCTCTTTTATTAGTTGATAAAGTTACAGAACTTACAGAAAATCATGTTGTTGGAATTAAAAATGTTACAATGAATGAACATTTCTTTGTAGGACATTTTCCAAAAGAACCTGTAATGCCCGGAGTTTTAATTGTTGAGGCAATGGCACAAACAGGAGGAGTTTTAGTTTTAAATTCAGTTTCTGATCCTGAAAATTATTTAACCTATTTTCTAAAAATTGATAAAGTAAAATTTAAAAAGAAAGTTGTTCCCGGAGATACTTTAATATTTAAATTGGAACTTATGTCTCCAATAAGAAGAGGTATTGCAAATATGAGAGCACAAGCATTTGTTGGTGATAAATTAGTAACAGAAGGAGAGTTAATGGCTCAAATTGTTAAAAAAGTTAATAGTTAAAAATATTTCATACCTTTGTGCTTTAAATAAATGATTAAAATTTACCAAATAAATGATAAATAAACTCGCAAATGTTCATCCTAATGCAAAAATTGCAGATAGTGCAATAATAGATGCTTTTGTAACAATACAAGAAGACGTTGTAATTGGCGAAAGAACGCACGTACAACCAAATGTTGTAATAATGGATGGAGCAAGAATAGGTAATGATGTTAACATTTTTCCGGGAGCTGTAATATCTGCAGAACCACAAGATTTAAAATATAGAGGAGAAAAAACAACAGCTGAAATTGGCAATAACTGTATTATTAGAGAATTTGTAACAATTAACAAAGGAACTGCTGCAAAAGATAAAACAATAGTTGGAAACAATTGCTTAATTATGGCATACTCTCATGTTGCGCATGATTGCATATTAGGAAATAATATAATATTAGCAAATGGTGTTCAACTTGCAGGAGAAGTTGAAGTTGATGATTTTGCTATTTTAGGAGGAGGAACACTTGTACATCAATTTACAAGAATAGGGAAGCATGTTATGGCACAAGGAGGAGTTAAATTAACAAAAGATATCCCTCCATATACCATTGTCGCAA
This sequence comes from Chlorobiota bacterium, assembly GCA_013153575.1. Classification (GTDB taxonomy): domain Bacteria; phylum Bacteroidota; class Bacteroidia; order Bacteroidales; family JAADGE01; genus JAADGE01. Next base: position 1,706 of record JAADEE010000168.1, on the reverse strand, counting down.
GAGAACCTGCAAGTTTTACCGGAATAAATTCTGTAGGTTTAAGACGAAGGGCTTTTTCAAATGAAAGAATAGACCAAATAAAAGGATTATACAGAATTATTTACAATAGCGGTTTAAACACCAAAGACGCTTTGTTAAAAATTGAAAGTATGGAAGATTCTGTTGACAAAGATGAAATAATAAAATTCATAAAATCATCTAACAGAGGAATTATATCAGGCTATAATAAAAGATAACAATAATACCTACATCCTTTAATAACCGAGTCCTTATACTTGTTTCTACATAAAGAAGGCTTAGTTATTAACAATAATTTTATAGCTTTGCAAATATAAAAAATAGGAATATGAGTAAAAATATGATATTAGATAAATTAGAAGGTGTTTTTGATAGGTTCAAACAGGTTGAACTTGAACTTACAAACCCTGAAATTGCATCTAATCAAGAAAAATATGTTAAGTTAAATAAAGAATATAAAAACTTAACACCATTAATTGAAGCATATAAAAAATATAAAAACATAATTGAAAATATAAACTCTTCAAAAGAAATGTTAACAGAAGAAACAGATCCTGAAATGCGGCAGATGGCAAAGGATGAAGTTGATTCTTTAATTAAAGAAAGAGATATTTTAGAAGAAGAAATAAAAATATTGCTTTTACCAAAAGATCCAGAAGATGATAAAAATGCTATTTTAGAAATAAGAGCAGGAACAGGTGGTGATGAGGCTAGTATTTTTGCAGGAGATTTATTTAGAATGTATACAAAATTCTGTGAAAATAAAGGTTGGAAAATTAATGTTAATAGAATAACCGAAGGAACACAAGGCGGATATAAAGAAATAGTTTTAGAAGTTTCAGGAAACGGAGTTTATGGAATATTAAAATATGAATCAGGTGTACATCGTGTACAACGCGTACCGGAAACAGAAACTCAAGGACGTGTTCATACTTCTGCAGCATCAGTTGCTGTTTTACCGGAAGCTGAAGATATTGATATTGAAATAAATGATGCTGATATCAGAAAAGATACATATTGTTCATCAGGTCCCGGAGGGCAATCAGTAAATACAACATATTCTGCAATTAGACTAACACACTTGCCAACAGGTTTAGTTGTAACTTGCCAAGATGAAAAATCTCAGATTAAAAATCTTAAAAAGGCAATGAAAGAATTAAAAACTAGGTTATATAATTTAGAGTATCAGAAGTATTTAGATGAAATATCTTCAAAACGTAAAACAATGGTTTCTTCGGGCGACCGTTCTGCAAAAATCAGAACATATAATTATCCTCAAGGGCGAGTAACTGATCATAGAATAAAACTTACTCTATATAATCTTCAAAATATTCTTGATGGAGATTTAGATGAAATTATTGATAAATTACAAATTGCAGAAAATTCAGAAAAATTAAAAGAAACAGGTATGGCATAATAGTCATTAAGTTATAAAAAAGCCGACTTGCATAGCAAATCGGCTTTTTTTATAAGGTACTATAAATAAATTATGCAGAAAATTCAATAATTTTATCTGCATATTCACGCATTAATAAAGATAAAGAGTTTAAAGATCCTGTAAGTTCATTTAAATCTAAATTTTCAACTTGTAAAGTATCTCTAAAAATTACATTTTTACCATCTTGGCTTAAAACAAAAGCTCCATGTAAAATATCTTGATTTTTTTGAAGTAATGCTTTATACATATT
>JAADEE010000201.1 GCA_013153575.1 Chlorobiota bacterium | reverse complement strand
CATAAACACCTTGTTCGTTTTTTTTATATCTTGAGTATTTTTTGTTTGAAGGAATAAAATTATTATCATTTTTAAAATCATAAATTTGTGCAGATTTAAGTTCTAATTTGTCAACTTGCAAATCTTTACTTAGTTTTTTAATTTCTGAAATTTGATGTTCATTAAATTTAAAAACTAAAAACTGAATAACAATAAAAGGAGTTTTAGATTTTAACTCTTTTTTTGCAGAAATAATATTCCTAACACCTTGAATTACAGTATTTAAATTTCCTGTTTTTCTATATCTTTCATAAACTTCTTGACTAGTTCCATCAACTGAAATTATAAGTTTGTCTAAACCTGAGTTTATAATTTTTTTTGAAGTTTCAATATCTAAAAAATGACCATTTGTAGAAGTTATTGTAAAAATATTTTTTGTTTTTGCAGAATACTCAATAAGGTTAAAAATATCTTTATTTAAAAAAGGTTCTCCCTGAAAATATAAAATTAGGCTCACTAAGTATGGTGAAAGTTCGTCAATAGCTTTTTTGTAAATATTAAAATCAATATGACCTTTATATCTTGTAAGTTCATCTAAACCAGTAGGACACTCAGGACATTTTAAATTACAAACAGAAGTTGGCTCAATTGAAATGCTAACAGGAAAACCAAAACGTTTTTTTGTTTTAAATATTATTGATAATAAGTAGCTTACATAAACAAATAAAATGTTAGTTAATTTCTTAAAACTTATTTTTCTTAATATTTGAAATAATAATTGCATTAAAATATATTTTTATCAAAATAGAAAACGTAAATATAAATTCTTTCGGATAATAAAGCTTAAATATATGATTGTTTTTATTAAAAAAATGTTTACTTTTGCATTGTTTTTTATAATAAAAGATATTAAAGTCGGATTATGCTTAAATTTAAAGTCTTAAAGGTTGTATTAATAAGCTTTGCATTATTATTTTCTACAAATTTTGTATTTTCTCAACATGGTGAAAATCATGAAACTGAGGAACAAACAAAAGAGTTTAATCCAGGGGAAATGATAATGAACCATATTGGAGATGAATATGGGTGGCACATAACTACAATTGGAGATACACATATTACAATACCACTTCCTGTTATTCTATACAGTGAAAAAAGTGGATTTCATGTTTTTATGTCTTCAAAATTTCATCATGGACATGAATCATATCAAAATTTTAAAATAGCAACAGGAAAAGATAATCGTTACAAAGGAAAAGTTGTTGAAATGATTGATGGAAAAGAAGTAAGACCTTATGATATTTCAATAACAAAAAATACATTATCACTATTTATAAGTGTAGCATTTTTACTTTGGATGTTTATTTCAGTTGCTAAAGCATATTCCGAAAGAAAAGGAAAAGCACCCAAAGGAATGCAATCTTTCTTGGAACCACTTATAGTTTTTGTAAGAGATGATATTGCTAAAGCATCTTTAGGAGAAAAGAAATACTTAAAATTTACACCTTATTTATTAACAATTTTCTTTTTTATTTTCTTAAACAATTTGTTAGGATTAGTTCCTATTTTTCCGGGAGGAGCAAATTTAACAGGAAACATTGCCATAACAATGGTACTTGCAATATTTACTTTTGTAATTACAACAGTTAACGGAACTAAAACTTATTGGGCACACTTAATTAATACACCGGGAGTCCCTTGGTGGTTAAAGTTGCCAGTTCCATTAATGCCATTTGTTGAAATATTAGGAATATTTATAAAACCTTTTGTTTTAATGGTGCGTTTGTTTGCAAATATTACAGCAGGTCATATTGTGGCATTAGGATTTTTTAGCTTAATATTTTTATTTGCTGAAATGGGAGGTCCCATAGCAGGCTATGGAGGAGCAGTATTTTCAGTTTCATTTACAATATTTTTATCATTGCTTGAATTATTAGTAGCATTTATTCAAGCATATGTATTTACACTTCTTTCAGCACTATACTTTGGTATGGCAACGGAAGAAAGTCATTAGTTTTTTATTTTTAACCCTAATATAATTTTTATGAATTTATTATTAGTATTATTAGAAGCAGTTGCTGATTACGCAGCAATGGGAGCAGGTATCGGTGCAGGAGTTGCAGTTATTGGAGCAGGTATTGGTATCGGTCAAATTGGTGGAAAAGCAATGGACGCAATCGCACGTCAGCCAGAAGCTGTTGGTGATATTCGTTCAAACATGATTGTTGCTGCTGCACTTGTAGAGGGAGTAGCTTTCTTTGCAATTGTAATTAGCTTATTGATTATTTTATAATCATAGCAAAACAAAAGAGTAAGATAAGCGGTTGGCTTATCTTAACTCTTATTTTTTCAGACTTTTTTAAAGTCATGAATTAGAAAACAAAAAAAAGAGTTTCATAAAAAATAGAAACTCATAATTTATAACTTATTAATTCAAAAACATGGGTTTAGTAACACCAGATTTCGGTTTAACTTTTTGGATGACAATCACTTTTCTTTCAGTTCTTTTTATATTGAAGAAATTTGCATGGAAGCCTATTTTGAACTCTTTAAAAGAACGTGAAGAATCAATTGATGAAGCATTAAGGTCAGCAGAACTTGCAAAAGATGAAATGGCAAGATTAAAATCTGATAATGAAAAAATACTTCAACAAGCACGTGAAGAAAGAGAAAAACTTTTAAGTGATGCACGAGAAGTAAGAGAAAAAATTATTTCAGATGCTAAAAATGAAGCAAAAGTTGAAGTTGACAAAATGATGTCTTCTGCAAAAGCACAAATTGAAAGTGAAAAACTTACAGCACTTAATGAAATAAAAGAAACTGTTGTTTCATTATCAATTGAAATTGCAGAAAAAGTAATTAAAAAATCTTTATCTTCAGATAAAGCACAAGTTGATTATGCAAATTCATTATTGAAAGATATTGAATTAAACTAAAACGTAATTATGAATACGAATAGAGTAACTGTTAGATACGCAAAAGCATTATTCAATCTTGCTTTAGAAGAAAAAGTTGCAGAGCAAGTTAATAAGGATATGATTCTTATTGGCGAAACTGCAAAAGTTTCTGATTTTAGTCAATTTCTTGAAAGTCCGGTTATTGTACCTTCAAAAAAACAAGAAGTTTTTAATTCTTTGTTTAAAGGAAAAGTTAATGAATTAAGCATAAGATTTTTTAAATTATTGTCAGAAAATAAAAGAGAAGCATATTTAAAATCTATTGCAAGAAATTATAACGAATTTTATAGAGAGTTTTACGGAATAAAATCTGTTCATCTTACTACAACTTTTAAAATTGATGATAATTTAAGGAAAGAAATTTCTGATATTATAGCAATTCAATTTAAAACAAAAGTTGAAATGACCGAAGAAGTTGATGAAAATATTGTTGGAGGATTTGTATTAACAGTTGAAGGAATGCAATACGATGCAAGTGTAACAACAAAACTTAAAGACATAAAGAGCGAATTATTAAATGCTCAAGATTAATTAAATAAGAATACATAATATAAAATAAATATATCATGGCAGGCATAAATCCCGCAGAAGTATCTGAAATTTTAAAACAACAACTTAAAGGAATAAGTTCTGAAACAGAATTTCAAGAAATTGGAACTGTTATTGAAGTTGGAGACGGAATTGCTCGTATTTACGGGCTTAAAGGTGTGAAATACAATGAAATGATTGAATTTCAAAATGGAGTTCGCGGCATTGCATTAAACCTTGAAGAAGATAATGTTGGAGCAGTACTTTTAGGTGCATCTTCAGGTATTAAAGAAGGTGATACTGTAAAAAGATTAAAACAAATTGCATCAATTGATGTTGGTGAAGGAATGTTAGGAAGAGTTGTAAATACTCTTGGTGAGCCTATTGATGGAAAAGGAGCAATAACAGGTGAAATGTTTAATATGCCTTTAGAAAGAAAAGCTCCGGGGGTAATTTTTCGTCAACCTGTAAATGAACCACTTCAAACTGGAATTAAAGCAATTGATTCAATGATTCCTATAGGAAGAGGGCAACGTGAGCTTATTATTGGTGACCGTCAAACAGGGAAAACTGCAATTGCTATTGATACAATTATAAATCAAAAAGAATTTTACGATAAAGGGGAACCTGTATATTGTATTTATGTTGCAATAGGACAAAAAGGTTCGACTGTTGCAGGTATAGCAAAAACTCTTGAAGAAAACGGTGCTTTAGCTTATACAATAATAGTTTCTGCCACTGCTGCCGACCCAGCTGCATTACAATTTTATGCACCTTATGCAGGTGCTGCAATTGGTGAATATTTCCGTGATACAGGACGTGCTGCATTAATTATTTATGACGATTTGTCAAAACAAGCTGTTTCATATCGTGAGGTTTCACTTCTTTTAAGAAGACCTCCAGGTCGTGAAGCATATCCGGGTGATGTATTTTATCTTCATTCAAGATTATTAGAAAGAGCTGCAAAAGTTATTAATAATGACGAAATTGCAGCAAGAATGAATGATGTGCCGGATTCATTAAAAGGTAAAATTAAAGGTGGAGGTTCTTTAACTGCACTTCCTATTATTGAAACTCAAGAAGGAGATGTTTCGGCATATATTCCTACAAATGTAATTTCAATTACTGACGGGCAAATTTTCCTTGATGTTGATTTATTTAACTCAGGTGTACGTCCTGCAATTAATGTTGGTATTTCTGTATCAAGGGTAGGAGGTAGTGCTCAAATTAAATCAATGAAAAAAGTTGCAGGAACTTTAAAACTTGACCAAGCACAGTTCCGTGAATTAGAGGCTTTCTCAAAATTTGGTTCTGACCTTGATGCAGCAACACTTTCAGTTCTTGAAAAAGGTAGAAGAAATGTTGAAATATTAAAACAAGGACAATTTGAACCTTATACTGTTGAAGCACAAACTGCAATTTTATTTGCAGGAACAAAAGGTTTGTTAAGAGATGTTCCTGTTGAAAAAGTAAAAGATTTTGAAGCAGAATATCTTGATTTCTTAAAAACAAAGCATGCAGATGTTCTTGAAGCATTAGCACAAGGAAAATATACAGATGCAGAAACAAGTGTTCTTGAAGAGGTTGCAAAAAGCATAGCTTCAGGATATAAACAAGATTAATTTTATTATGGAGAATCAAGCTTTTTTAGATGCTGTTGCAAAATCTAAAACATTAACTGAAAAACCTTCAAATGATGTTTTGTTAAAATTATACGGTTTGTATAAACAGGCAACCGAAGGTGATGTTACAGGAGAACGCCCCGGAGGTTTTGATTTTAAAGGTGCAGCAAAGTTTGATGCATGGGAAACTTATAAAGGCAAATCGAAAGAAGATGCTACGAATGAATATATTGAGTTTGTAAACTCGTTATTTTAGATTTCAATTAAAATATGGCAAATTTAAAAGACATAAGAACCAGAATTACTTCTGTAAAGTCAACAAGGCAAATTACAAATGCCATGAAAATGGTTTCTGCTGCAAAATTGAGAAAAGCACAAAATGCAATTACTCAATTAAGACCTTATGCAAATAAACTTAACGAAATTTTAGGCCGTTTAGGTGATGTTAAAGGTAGTACTGTTGATAATATTTATGCAAATGAACGTAAAGAAGAAAACGTTTTACTTGTTGCAATAAGCTCAAACAGAGGTTTGTGTGGTCCTTTTAACTCAAATGTTGTTAAAAGAATTATGGAACTTGCAGAAGGACAATATTCTGAACAATACAAAAAAGGAAATCTTTCAATAATAACATTGGGCTCAAAAAGTGGACAAATTTTGGAGGCTAAAGGATATAAAATTTCAGGCAATTATGATAATATTTATGATGATATGTCATTTGAAAATGTTGAAAAAATTGCAGAAACTTTAATGAATGATTTTGTTTCAAAAAAATATGATAAAATTGAGCTTGTTTATAATAGATTTAAAAATGCAGCAGTTCAAATATTAACACAAGAGCAATTTCTTCCTATTAAGCATGAAGAAAATACAGCAAATGATAATAGTGATTATATTTTTGAGCCATCACAAGAATATATTTTTGAAACTTTAATACCAGATTCATTAAAAACTCAATTGTTTGCAGCTTTAACAGATTCATTTGCATCAGAACAAGGTGCTAGAATGACTGCAATGCATCAAGCAACTGATAATGCAACTGAATTAATAAAATCATTAACATTAAGTTATAATAAAGCTCGTCAAGCTGCAATTACAAAAGAAATTTTGGAAATAACTGCAGGTGCTGAAGCATTGAATGGTTAAACGAAAATATCACAAATAAAAAAAGGAAGCTGTTTAACAACTTCCTTTTTTATTTAATACTTTAAAAATCTATAAGAGGAACAACTTCTTCAATAATAATATTAGCAAGTTGAGAATTTTTATCTTTAATATTATCACAAGTTAACAAAATTTTTGATTTTAATTTTTCATTCCTTAATGCAATCTGTCTTAAAGCTCTTGAAATTGCTTTTCTTACAAAAATTGAGTTATTTTCAGAATGTTTTTCTGCATAAGGTAAAATTTCTATAAAATAATTATCAGATTTATCTTTTTTTAATAAAGCAATCCTAGAAATAAGAATAAAAGCAGTAGTTATAACAAATTCTTTTTCAGATTTAATCCATTCAATAACTTTTTCTTCTGTAAAATTTAATTTTTCTAAAAGATTAATTGTAGTTTGTTCAGCAAGTTCAATTGTATTAATATTTTGTATTATATTTTCAACTTCTTTTTCAGAAATAAGGTTTGTATCTTCAATCATTTCTGCGAGTATTCTAGTTTCTCGAATATCTTTATTTCTTAAAACTTTAGCAAGCTCATGATTTGGTTTGTATTTATTTGCAATAGCTTTTAAGTCAGAAAGAGCAACTCCGAAGTTTCTGTTGTAATTCATTCCCATTCGTTCCATTGCATCAACAGCAGGGCCATTTTCTCTTGTTCTGATTTCTTTAAGAATTGTTTTTATATTAATGTCAGAATTTTGCATATTTTTAAAATGTTATGTATATTTATAGAGCAAAATTATCAAATAAATTTACAAATTCGTCATGGATTTTTGTCATTTTATGTATTTTAATATACTTTTTAACATAAATTTAAGGTGCGATGCAACTTTTTGTGTTATATTAGCGTCTTAATATCATATTTAACACATTTTAACAAATTATTTATTAACTAAATATTAAAAATTATGAAAACGAACTTATTTAAAATTTTAGCAATATTTTTTGCTTTTGGTATGTTTGCTTTAACATCTTGTGATACATCTGAGCCTGATCAACAATCAGCAGAAGATGATGCAAGAGGAGGCTACATGATGGCAGATGCTTTTGCTGTTAGTAATGATAATACAAATGATGATGGAGGAAAAGCATTATTAGTTGAAGGAATGGAAATTGAAAGATCTTTATTAGAACATAAAGTTAAAATAACTTTTTCAAACTGTGATTATAGAGGAGCTAAAAGAAATGGAGTTATAAATATTGCTTATGATTTTGCTTTAGAACCAAGTAATTTAGGAGCATATAATTTAGTAATTACATTTGAGGATTATACAGTTGATGGAGTAGGTTTAGAGGGTACAATAACAACAACATTTGGAGGAATTTATGATACTCCTGCTATAACTATTGTTGGTACAGGTATGGTAGCTACATTCTCAAATGGAGAAACTATTAGCTGGAATTCATCACAAGTTTATACACTTGAAGGAGGTTTTGTTAATGGATTAGTTGGAGATACTGTTGTTGTGTCAGGAACATCTGAAGGTGTAAATAGAAAAGGAGAAAGTTTTAAATCTACTTATGCAAATGTTACACTTAATAGAGCATGTGAAGAT
>JAADEE010000040.1 GCA_013153575.1 Chlorobiota bacterium | reverse complement strand
CATGGTGGAAATTTTCATGGAGAATATGTTGCAATGGAAGCAGATAAATTGAAAATTGCAATTACTAAACTTTCAATGCTTGCTGAAAGACAACTTAATTTTTTAATGAACGATAAGTTGAACAAAATTCTTCCTTCATTTGTTAATCTTGGAACATTAGGCTTAAATTTAGGAATGCAAGGAGCACAATTTACAGCAGTTTCAACAGTTGCTGAAAATCAAACTTTGTCAAACCCAATGTCAGTTCACAGCATACCTAATAATAATGATAATCAGGATATTGTGAGTATGGGAACAAATGCATCTTTATTAACACAAAAAGTAATTCATAACAGTTTTGAGGTTTTAGCAATTGAACTTATAACACTTGTTCAAGCTGTTGATTATCTTAAATTTAAAGATAAGCTATCAGACAAAACAAAAGAACTTTACAATAGTATCAGAAATATCGTTCCTGTTTTTAAAGATGATACAATAAAATATGAGCAAATAAAACAAGTTACAGATTTTGTAAAAAATAGCGAAATAACACTTTAACCTTTTTAACTTTAAAACTTTCAAATTATTAAAATGAAATATGCATTAGTAACAGGCGGGTCAAGAGGAATAGGAAAAGCAATTTGTAAGCAACTTGCAGAAGATGGCTTTTCTGTAATTATAAATTATCGTTCAAACGATGAAGAAGCAAATAAAACACTTTCTGAAATTAAAGAGAAAGGTGGAAATGCAGAACTTTTAAAATTTGACATCTCAAATATTGATGATATTGAAAATGCACTTGAAAAATGGGCAGACGAAAATGAAGGAAGTTATATTGAGGTTCTTGTAAACAATGCCGGAATTAGAAAAGATAATTTGCAAGTTTTTATGCAAAACGATGAATGGAATGATGTTATAAATACAAATTTAAACAGTTTTTTTTATGTAACACGTCGTTTGCTTAAAGATATGCTTGTTAAGAAAAACGGAAGAATAATAAATATTGTTTCTTTATCAGGATTAAAAGGAATGCCCGGACAAACAAATTATTCAGCTGCAAAAGCAGGAGTAATTGGAGCAACAAAATCACTTTCGCAAGAAATTGCAAGAAAAAGAGTTACAGCAAACTGTGTAGCACCCGGGTTTATAAAAACAGATATGATTGAAGAACTTGATGAAAAACAATTCAGAAATATTATTCCAATGCGAAGATTTGGAAAACCGGAAGAAGTAGCAAATGTAGTTTCATTTTTAGCATCTGAAAAATCTTCGTATATTACAGGAGAAGTAATTTCAGTTAGTGGTGGAATAAATTAGAATACAACAATATAGCAATAAAACAATAGAAAAAAACAATAGTAAAAAAATATGAAGCGAGTTGTAATAACAGGAATGGGAATTTATTCAGTTCTCGGTAAAAACTTGGAAGAAGTAAAACAATCACTTTATACAGGAAAATCAGGTATAGGAATTGAACCTGCCAGAAAAGAATTTGGATTTAGGTCATCTTTAACAGGAATTTTAGAACGCCCAAATTTAAAGAAAGTTTTGCATAGAAGAATGCGTGTAGGTTTGCCTGAACAGGGCGAATATGCTTATGTTGCAACTGTTGAGGCTTTTAAAAATGCAGGAATTGATCAAGACTATCTTGATAAAAATATTGTTGGAATTTTATATGGAAATGATAGCTCAGCTGTGCCTGTAATTGAAGGTTGGGAAAGAATGAAAGTTAAAAAAGATACATCTTTAATAGGTTCAGGAGCAGTTTTTAAGCAAATGAATTCAACAGTAAGTATGAATTTATCTGTTATTTTCAAATTAAGAGGAATTAATTTTACTGTAAGTGGAGCATGTGCAAGTAGTTCTCATGCAATAGGAATGGGAGCATTATTGATACAACAAGGAATGCAAGATATGATTGTTTGTGGTGGTGCTCAAGAAGTTAATCTTCAATCAATGGGAAGTTTTGATGGTTTAAGTGCATTTTCAACTCGTGAAGATGAACCAACAAAAGCATCTCGTCCATTTGACCGCGACCGTGATGGATTAATTCCCGGAGGTGGTGGAGCAACTGTAATTCTTGAAAGTTATGAAAGTGCAGTAAAAAGAGGAGCCCCAATTTTAGCAGAAGTTATGGGCTATGGATTTTCATCAAACGGAGCACATATTTCACAACCAAATGTTGAAGGACCAACAAGGTCATTACAAGATGCAATAAAACGTGCAGGTTTGCAAGTGTCTGATATTGATTATGTTAATGCTCATGCAACTTCAACACCTGTTGGAGATATTAGTGAGGCACAAGCATTATTTAATGTTTTTGGAAGTAAAACTCCTATAAGTTCTACAAAATCAATGACAGGACATGAAATGTGGATGGGAGGTGCAAGTGAAGTAATTTATTCAATGCTTATGGCACAAAATGATTTTATTGCACCAAACTTAAATTTTGAAAATCCTGATGAATATTCTGCAAAAATTAATGTAATACCGGAAACAAAAGAAGCAAAAATAAATACATTTCTTTCAAACTCATTTGGTTTTGGAGGAACAAATTCATCATTAGTAATTCGTAAATTATAATTTTAAAAATGAAAAAAACTACAATCTTTTTAATATCAATACTATTTTTATTTGCAGGAAAACTTCAAGCACAAACTATGTTTGGAAACACAGCCTTAACTCTATCAAAAGGAGTTGTGTCATTAGGAGTTAATGCAGATTATGCAACTGAAATTGACTTGTTAAGCACTTCAATTGTTGCACCACCCGAAGATATAGCATATTTTTTTCATTTAGGATATGGAACAAGCCGTTCAACTGATATTGGAATAAATATTGGTAAAGCTTGGGGAACAATGTATTATGGATTAGATTTTGAAAAAAATCTTTTAAAAGAAGGGAACTTATCAATTTCAGGAACTATTGGAGGTCATTATTGGGATAATGTTGGTGCCGATGCCGATATAATAGCTTCTGTAAAAATTGAAGACTTTTATTTAACAACAGGATTTGATGTTGATGCAAACATAAATGAATTATATGACGGAACATTAGAGTTATATTTTCCTGCATACATACCTGTTGAACTTGAATTTAATCCAAATAGCAAAATGGCTTTAACATTCGAAGCAAATATTGCTGTAAACAATAGAGCTTTTACAACAGTTGGTGCTGGAGTAAATTTTTATTTTAACTAAACAATAACAATTAATTTATATAAATGGAAAGAAAAGAAATAATAGAAAAAGTAAATAATTTCTTAATTGAAGATATTGAAATAGAAGAAGAAGTAATTAAACCTGAAGCACATTTAATTAATGATTTAGCAATCGACAGTCTTGATATTGTTGATATAATTGTTCTTATTGAAGACAATTTTGGAGTAAAAATAAAAGGTGAAGAACTTGCAGGAGTTACAACTCTTGGAGAGTTTTATGATTATATTGAAAAGAAAATAAATAACTAAATAAGCTTTGGCAGAAGAAATTGTTGATAAGAAGAAGTGGGACGGAAAAACAAAAGGAAGTTTTTCAGGAATAAAAATCTTTATTTTTCTTATTAAAAAATTAGGATTAAATTCTGCATACTTTCTTTTAGTTTTTGTTGCATTTTGGTTTGCAATATTTTCACGTAAAGGTTCAAAAGCTCAATTTTATTTTTTTAGAGAGCGTTTAAAATATCCTTTTTTTAAATCTTTAATAAGTGTTTATAAAAATAACTTTACACTTGGGCAAGTTTTAATTGATAAAGTTGCAATTCTTTCCGGTTTGAAACATAAATTTACAACAGAACACACAAATTCTGAAGTAATTGAAAATATGATTAAAAACAAAACCGGAGGAATACTTGTGAATGCCCATGTAGGAAGTTGGGAAATTGCAGGACAACTTTTAGACCGATATAACGGAAAAATATATCTTGTAATGTTAGTTGCCGAACATGAAAAAATAAAAGAATTATTTTCATCTGTAACAGAGCAAAAAATTGAAATTATTCCTATTAAAGAAGATGGTACTCATTTGTTAAAAATAAATGAAGTTCTTGAAGATAAAGGAATTATAGCAATGCATGGAGACCGGTTTGTAGAAGGGGCACAAACTATAAAACAAAAATTTTTAGGAGAATATGCATTATTTCCGTCAGGACCATTTCGGTTGGCTGCAAAATATAATGTTCCAATCTCGTTTGCTACGGCATTCAGAGAAAAAAACAGACACTATCATTTTTTTGCAATGAAACCAATTTATGTTCAAAATCCCGGCAACCTAAAAAAAAGAAAAGAAGAAATTAATAAAAGTATGAAAGTTTATCTTTCAGAACTTGAAAAAATGATAAAAAAATACCCAATGCAATGGTTTAACTATTACCAATTTTGGGAAGACAATAAAAAAATATAAAATTATAAAAATGGCAAGAAATTACGGTAACGATAATAAATCAGCTTTACAAGCAAAAACAGACGCACAAAAAATTGCATTTGCACCAATAATGTTTCAAGCTGCAAAAGCTTTGAGAGATTTTGGAATATTATCTTTTTTAAGAAGAAATAAAGAAGGAAAAACAGTAAAAGAAATTGCAAATCAAGCAAATATATCTGAATATGGTGCACTTGTGCTACTTGAAGCAGGTTTAAGTTTAGAAATGATTTATGCAAAAGATGATAAATATTTTCTTACAAAAACAGGTTATTTTATGATAGCCGATAAGTTAACCCGAGTAAATATGGATTTTACTCATGATGTTAACTATAAAGGATTTTTTCATTTACAAGAAGCAATAAAAGAAGGAAAACCAGCAGGTTTACACAAAGAATTTGGCTCATGGGAAACTGTTTATGAGGCACTTGCAGAAATGCCTGATAAATTTAGAGAAAGTTGGTTTGGTTTTGACCATTATTATTCAGATGATTCATTTCCGCAAGTTTTACCAATTCTTTTCAAGAATAATCCTAAAAAAATTATGGATGTTGGTGGCAATACAGGTAAGTTTGCAATAAAATGTGCACAATATAATCCTGATGTTCAAGTAACAATTCTTGATTTGCCCGGACAACTAAATGATGCAAACATTAATATAAAAGCAAATGGTTTTGAAGATAGAATTACCGGTTACCCGATTAACCTTTTAGATTTTTCTAAACCATATCCAAAAGGGCATGATATAATTTGGATGAGCCAATTTTTAGATTGTTTTTCAGAAGAAGAAGTTGTAAATCTTATAAAAAATGCAAAAGAGGCACTTGATGAGAACGGGGAACTTTACATAATGGAAACTCTTTGGGATTTGCAACGTTTTGAAGCATCAACATATAGCCTTCATGCAACTTCACTTTATTTCACTTGCATTGCAAATGGTAATAGTCGTATGTATCATTCTGAAGATATGAAACGTATGGTTGAAGAAGCAGGAATGAAAGTTGTTGAAGTTTATGAAAATATTGGAGTTAGCCATACTATAATGAGGTGTAAAAAATAAAAATAATATTTTATAACAGATATTTGACTTACATTTAATAACAAAATAATTAGCACTCAGTTTTTGAGTGCTTTTTTGCTAAATATGATATAAAACATATCAAAAAATAGGTCGATATGTTTATATTTGCAAATCGAAATAAATATATTGTTATGAATATTATTAAAAGAATTACATTATTACTTTTATTGTCAATTTTATTTTTTTCTTGTAATGAAGAAAATAAAAGTGAAGAAAAAAAAGTTGAAAAACAAGAGCTTATAGTTTTTCATGCAGGAAGTCTTTCAGTTCCTTTTAAAGAAATTGCGAAAGAATTTGAAAAAGAAAATCCTAATGTTAAAGTTTTGCTTGAACCCGATGGAAGCAGAAAATGTGCAAGAAAAATTACAGATTTGCATAAAGAATGTGATGTAATGGCTTCGGCAGATTACACAGTAATTGACAAATTGCTTATTCCTGATTTTGCAGATTGGAACATTAAATTTGCAAGTAACGAAATGACAATTGTTTATCATGATGCATCAAGACGTGCAAATGAAATTAATAAAGATAATTGGATAGATATTTTATTAAAAGATGATGTTGCATACGGACGTTCCGACCCAAATTCTGACCCATGTGGTTATCGTGCGGTTTTAACATGCAAATTGGCTGAAAAATTTTATAACAGAAAAGGCATTGCAGATAAAATTCTTGCAAAAGATAATAATTACATCCGCCCAAAAGAAACTGACCTTTTAAGTTTGCTTGAATCTAACACAATTGATTACATATTTTTGTATCGTTCAGTAGCACAACAACATGCTTTAAAATATTTAATTTTGCAAGATTCAATAAATCTTAAACTTCCTGAACTAAAAGATTACTATTCTACTGTTAAAACAGAAATTACAGGTAAAAAACCGGGTGAAATGATTACCAAAAAAGGAGCACCTATGGTTTATGGAATTACAATTCCTAAAAATGCACCAAACTATAATTTGGCTGTAAAATTTGTTCAATTTATTCTTGAAAAAGATAAGGGAATGAAAATTATGGAAGAAAAAGGTCAACCCTCATTAGTTCCTTCAACGAGTGAAACTTATGATAAAATTCCTGATACTTTAAAGAAATTTGCAAAAAAAATATAATTCAGTACCCTGTTTGTGTTTTTTATCCAAACAGCGGTTTCAAAAGGTTTTACAAATGAAACAAAAGTTAATAATACTATTAAGCATACTTTCAATAAATACAACACTATTTGCTCAATTTCAAGTACAAGGAGTTATACGTCCAAGGTTTGAGTTTAGAAACGGTTATGGAACTTTAAGAAATGATACTACAACACCTGCTGTATTTGTTTCTCAGAGGTCGCGTTTGAGTTTTTTGTATGAAAAAGATAATTTACAAACAAAATTTACAATGTTTGATTACCGAGTTTGGGGCGACCAAGTTTGGAAAAAAGATGTTCCCTCTATGGGAGTGCATGAACTTTGGGCAAAATATAAGTTAAATGATAAATTCTCGATTAAATTCGGAAGACAAGAGTTAAAATATGATAATAGCAGATTAATTTCATCAGTAAATTGGAACCAAATTGGTGCGGCACACGATGCTTTGCTTTTAAAATATTTGAATAATGATTGGTCGGCAAATTTAGTTGTTGCATGGAACCAATCATCAGAAAATAAATTTGGAACTGATTATGAGTATGCAACATCTTATTATAAATCGTTGAATATATTTTGGTTACAAAAAAAGTTTAATAATTTAACAGTTTCTTCTTTAAGTATTTTAGATGGTATGCAAGATTTAATTGATGCCGAAAAGATACGTTTTAGGTTTACATCAGGATTAAAATTTAATTATAAGAATAATGATTTTCAGTTTATTGCAAGAGTGTTTTTGCAAACAGGAGAACTTCAAAACACACAAAATATAAATGCATTTTATACAAATTTAGAATTGTCTTATAAAACATCAGATAAACTAAAATTATATGTAGGAAATGAAATTAAAAGTGGAAATGATGCTACTGATGTAAATAATACGGAAAGCAATGCTTTTGATATTTTATACGGAGCAAGGCATAAATTAAATGGTAGAATAGGGTATTTTAGCACACCATCAACAACAAAAGGAGCAGGTTTAATTGACACTTATTTAAAAGGAACTTATAAATTTGCAAAAAATACAAGTTTATTAACAGAATATCATTATTTTGCATTGCAGAATAATTATATAGAAAATAATGTTGTGATTAACAAGTTTTTAGCACACGAAATTGATTTTGTTTTTGACAGAAAAGTTTCTGAAAGTGTTAAGTTACAAGCAGGATATTCTATGATTTTTGGAGGTGAAAGCCTTGAAATTATTAAAGATGGAAATGC
>JAADEE010000141.1 GCA_013153575.1 Chlorobiota bacterium | reverse complement strand
ATAAGATTTGTTCTCAGAAAGTTGGTGGTGCATAAGGTTTGTGCTGAAAATCTTGAAGTTATAACGGGTTATATCAAAAGATTTTTAGTGCAAAAATTGTGTACAACCAGCTTTTTTATTGTAAATTTCATTAATTAACTCACATACTTCCTCATATTTACTTGTATTATCCCGATAGTACTTCATAAATATGATTTGTCTATGAGCTAATTAACTGAAACTGAGAGCAAAGCTTATGTCGAACTTACGTTAATAAGAAAAATAAAAAAGGATTCATCCTAATGGATAAACCCTATTTTTAATTAATTGAAACTGAAAGCAAAGCTTATATTGAATTCACATTAATAGTATCTAATTCTATTATATAAGACTTTCACCTGTTCACTAATTTTTATTGTCTTAAATCCTTTTTTAAGATTTTACCCGTAGGATTACGAGGCAAGTCTTCAACAAATTCTATTATCTCCGGTATCTTAAATCGAGCAAGTTTATCTTCAAGAAAATGAATAACGTCTTCTTGTGTTAATATTCCCGGTTCTGTCGGAATAATATAAGCTTTAACCCTTTCACCCAAAGCTTCATCTGCAATACCTATAACAGCAACTTCTTTTAGTCCGGGTAAGGATTCCAAAGCCATTTCAATTTCACGAGGATAAATATTTTCACCGCCCCGGTTAATCATATCTTTTTTTCTGTCAACAATATAGAAGAAACCATCCTCATCCTGATAAGCAATGTCTCCTGTATGTAACCAACCATCAATAATTGCTTCGTTTGTTGCAGCAGGGTTATTGAAATATTTAAGCATAACAGATTCTCCTTTTATACATATTTCACCTTTACTGCCTTGAGGAAGTTCGTTGTTTTCCTCGTCCATAATTTTTATTTCTTGACTAGGAATAGCAAGTCCTATAGAACCGGCTTTCCTTTTTCCTAAAGGAGGATTAACGGTTGACAAACCTGTTACTTCAGTAAGCCCATAGCCCTCAATTATTTCTACGTTAAATTTATCTTTAAATCCATTTATAAGTTCAACAGACAACGGTGCTGCTCCACAGAAAGCAATTCTGAGTTTTAATTTTGACCTGTCAATACTTTCAGAATCAATAGAATAATATACATAATTATACATAGCCGGAACACCCATAAGAACTGTGGCTTTATGATCAATTATAGATGGCCAAAAATCTGTTGGAGAGAAAGCTTTGCGAATACTAATTGTTTGACCGGCAAAAGCAACAGGAAACGTCCAAACACAAATAGGGTTAGTATGATACATAGGTAATAACAAAAGCATAACATCTCCCTCTTGAAAAATTCCGATAGCTGACATATCACGACATACGGATAACTGTCCTTTATTTGAAAGCAAAATACCTTTTGGTTTTCCTGTAGTTCCCGATGAATATAAAAGTAGAAAAGGATCATCTTTTTTTTGAGGAACAAGAGTCTCCGAATCAGGATAATTATCAAGAATATCCGCTAATTTATCTTGCTTCAAATCAATATTGTGTTCATTACCTGTAACAACTTCCACTACTTCGGGTTTATGTATAGCCTGTTCATAACCTTTGGCAAATTCAGGCATAAACTCACTGCCTACAAAAACAATTTTTGGTTTTGAATCGTCTAACAGATAAGCAATTTCAGGAGCTTTAAGCATAAAATTAACAGAACCCGCAATTGCACCAAGTTTTTGAATTCCAAACATGGCATAATAAACTTCCGGAGAATTCATAATAAGAATTGACACTACATCTCCTTTTGTTACACCTTTTTCTTTAAGAAAACTAGCAACTTTGTTAGCACGTAGGTTTACCTGTCTGTATGTAATCACATCATCATAAAAAAGAACATAGGGTTTATCGGGATTTTCATTTACCCGTGTCAGAAACATTTCTGCAACACTTTCAAATTCAGTACGCCTATCTTTTAAAAAAGATAGTTCTTTCAATGAAATAGAAGGTATTACAGACTTCATATTTTTATTATACAAATTTGAACTCATAAGATAACTTTTTGAAATTGAATAATTAGAAATAACAACCTTATATCCGCAGGACAACATTTAACTATCTGATAGTCATCGCATCAATGGTTTTGATTATGTGATAAATATTTGCTGATAACTTTCTGTTTATTAACAAATTGATACGATGACTTGCGGATTTTAGGTAACAATAATAAATACAGACATGACTGTACCGCACAGGCAACAATGCCGGTATATTATTCTTAACAAATTAAAAAATCATTATACTCCGGAGAATATATTTTTAGGATTTTCTCGGATAATAGTCATAATTTGTTCATCAGTTACTCCGCCTTTTTTAAGAATAGGAATAATATTTTCAAACAAATGAGTTGGATACCAGTTAGCAACTAAAGGCAATGCTTGTTCAGGTATTTGAAGCGGACGTCCAAGCCAAGTAATAATAGCATCATGCGAAAGCATTAATTTATCGGCATAGCCTTTTTTAATAAGTTCAATTAATACTTCATAGCGTTGTTCGTCCATAGGGCAACCTGCTAAACCTTGTAATCCCATACGATCCCAAGAAACATATACACCATATTTTATGGTTTCCAACTGATATTCAATATCCAAATTATCAGACATATGTCCAATTTGTATCCGCTTAGGGTCGGCACCGGCTTCTAACAATAACTTTGCTTGTTCGGGTCCCATAGAACCTTCTGTTGTATGCGTAATGATAGGCACACCTGTTTCTTTTTGCACCCGTGCTGCCGCTAAAAACATTTTCTTTTCGTATTCTGTTATCTCTCCTTTACCTGAACCAACTTTAATAACTCCGGCTTTAATACCTGTATCTCTAATACCTTTGGTTACTTCCGTATAAAACAATTCATATAATTCATCGCTTATATCTCCAAGCGAACTTCTGAGTTTCCAATAGGCAGAACCTCCTTCTTCTTCTTCATAATAACCAGTAGAACAAATAATATTAACACCTGATTTTTCCGAGATTTCTTTTAATACTTCCGGCTGTCTTCCTTGGTCATTAGCAGTAGCATCAACATAGGTTCTTACACCCAGTTCTTTTAGTTTTAGTAGAGTTTCCACTCCATTTTTTACTATTGCATCCTTATCAAACGGTGCAATAGTTTGATCACCTTCCCATCCTGGAAAACCATAGCAAATGTGTTCATGCATGAGCGTTACGCCCAATTCTTCCGGACTAATTTGTCCCATAACTGTGTTTACTTTAAGCTGACTCATTTTTATTTATTTTAGTGAATAAAATAATTATTTAGTGTATTAGTTGTGTTCGATATAAGATTTATTCCCAGAAAGTTGGTGGTGCATAAGGTTTGTGCTGTAAATCTTGAATTTATAACGAGTTATATCAAAAGATTTTTAGTGCAAAAATTGTGTACCATCAACTTTTTATTGTAAATTTCATTAATTAACTCACAAACTTCCTCATATTTATTTGTATTATCCCGATAGTACTTCATAAATATGACTTGTCTGTGAGCTAATTAATTGAAACTTAAAGCAAAGCTTATAACGAACTCACATTATTAACATTATTATATTTTTCTAACAAACTATTGAGAAAGTAGCAAGAGTATTTTCTATACAAATTACATTTTTTGCTATATTAATTTCAACATATCTGCCTATTCTTAAAATGTTAGTAATATCAGCTTACATCACAGTACAATCATTAAAAAACTGACAAAAACTACAATAGTCCTCCCCAATTAACAAGGTATGTAATATCTTCCCACGAATTAGAATAAACTCTTGATTATAATAACTTCCTTTTATTCATCATCATTATCAAATTTTAACTTTGTCCACGGTTCTGTTTTAAGATCAACGTCGTCATCCATTTCTTCATCTATTCCTCCCAAGTATTTCGCAACATTAACTCGGGTTTTAAAATCGTATTCTAAACTTAAAGCTATAGCTTCCATAATCGGAGATCCTCCTCCGTGCACTCCTCCTACCAGCAACTCTGCCGTCATGCCCGATGTACTCATAATTTCCACTAAATTCCATATTTTTAATGACAACTCAGGTGAAATTTTAGGATTTCTAACTATAAATTTATCAAGATGTTCTTTCAGTTCATCCATAGAAAAACTCTCTTTGAAAGGAAGTGTTGAAGCAATACCTCCTGCAATCTCAGTTAATAAGTTAAACTCATGGTAAATTAATTCACCCATAAGCTTACGACCAACATTTGCATAAATAGTATTTGGAAAAAAAGTTCCGCTTTTTGTTTTCTTTCCAAAAACAGCAGCTGCTACACCGGCACTATAAGCTAATTCTGCAGCACCTGCAAACTGGGTTAGTTTTTCTCTAACATGTGAAACTTTGGTAATATTGTTGGCTTCAGCAGCAAGCATAGAAGTTCCGCATAAAATATCAGAAACTGCAGGCTTACACCCTGAATAACTATGTCTGTGAGAATCAGCAAAAAGCAAAGCTAATCTACGCCCATATTCCCATTCTCCTGCCATAAAAACACGTTCATTAGGAACAAATACATTATCGAAAATAACTACAGAGTCGGAAATACCTGTCTTGCAAATTGGAGGTGGGTTATCATCATCTTTTTCTCTGTGCCAAACTGGACGGGTTACTAATTTAACACCCTCCCAGTCGCCGGGAACTACAAATGCAACAGCATAATCTTTATCATCTTCCATTAAAGCACGTGTAGGAATCACAAATATTTCGTCGGCATATGGAGCTTGTGTTACAGACATTTTAAAACCGCTTACCACAATTCCGTCTTCACGTTTTTCTACAATATGAACGTAAGCATCAGGGTCTGCTTGTGCCGATGGTCTCTTTAAACGGTCGCCTTTACTATCGGTTTGAGCTGTACAACCTACCAAATCATTTTCTTGATAATATTTCATAAAATTAAGAAAACGTTCATGATAGTTTGTACCTTTATCTTCATCAACTTCTTTCGTGTAAATTGATAAAGCTGTGATAACATCATGCCCCATACAACGTTGAATACACCCCCCTGCTCTACGAGCTCCCATTCGGATAAGTTTTTGCTTTTCCATAAGGTCGTAAGGATCTTGTGGTAAATGTGCCCAACGATTTACTTCACCATCAATTAAGTTTGATTTTGCTGTTGCCAATTTTTTATACTTTGGATTTTGAGCCAAATCAAAAGTAATACTTAATACGTTAATACCGGGACGCAGTCTTGGATCGTCTCTACCAACTTTTTCATCGCCAATGTAAACATTTGGCTTCATTTTGTTCAGCTTTTCAATGTACTGTTCTTTTGTTCGTAACATAATTTATCTCCTTGTTAAATTAAATATTTTATTTTCAGACATTTGCAATATAATAAAAAAAAATTAAAATATTGCATAATTTGATTTAATTATAACTTTACGAACAAGAAAAACCTTATAAGGTGAGTTTTATATAAAGCCTTATATCCGCAGGACTACATTTAACTATCTGATAGTCATTGCATCAATAGTTTTAATTATGTGATGAATATTTGTAGATAACTTTCTGTTTATTAACAAATTGATACGATGACTTGCGGATTTTAGGTAAAGTAAAAAACTACCACTTAATTTCTTTTTTTGTTAAGAATGAAGATATTCCTTTTTTACAATCTTCTGTTCCTCTGGATTTTGCATTTGTTTGGGCTGTTAATTCTAATGCATCAATAATATCCATTCCTTGAATATTTGCCATAAGCTGCTTTGTTATTCTTAAAGAATCGGCAGATGTTTTAGTAATTAAATTCTGAGCAAATTCATAAACTGCATTTTCAATATTTTCTTTACTTTCTATAAAATTAAAGATATTCATATCCTTTGCTTCTTGTGCAGAAATAATTTTGCTTGTAAGTAGAAGTTCTTTTGCTTTTGTTTCTCCAATTTTTCTTGTTAAAAAAATACTTACTATTGCAGGAACAAAACCAATTGCAACTTCGGTATAACCATATTTTGCCTCAGGAACTGAAAAAATAAAGTCGCAAACCGTAGCTAGACCTGCACCACCTGCAATTGCATGACCTTCAACTTGTGCAATAAAAACTTTATCTGAAAGATAAATCATTTTATACAATTCCATTAAGTTTTTAGAATCTTGCAAATTTTCTTCATAAGTAAACTTTTGAAGACTTTGCAAATAAGCTAAATCAGCCCCTGCACAAAAGGCTTTTCCTTCGGCTTTTATTACAATTACTTTTACAGAATTATCATTTTCGGCAAGCAAAATGGTTTCTTTAAGTTCTGAAACTAATTCAGCATTAAGTGCATTCCTTTTTTCAGGTCTGTTTAAAGTTATATAACCAATCCTATTTTTTGTAGTGTATTTTATGTATTGCATAATTAAAAATTAACTTTTATCATACTTAATAATTCTGTATAAAGTTTTTAAATCAATTAATTTAAAAGCAAAAGCACTTAATGTTCCAACTATTAATGTTACTGCAAATGCTAATGGCCTGACTTCTATATATTTACTTGACATATAAGCAAATACCACAAGCAATAAAGTAAATGCAATAATTGAAAATAATGCTTTAAATCTTAATTTAAAACCAAAAACTTTATGTGCTATAAAAATTTGCATTATTGCTGTAAGAACCTGTGTTATAAGACTTGCCATAGCTGCTCCATAGGCTTTCATTTCAGGAATTAAAATAAAGTTAAGAATTAAGTTTGCAAAAACTCCAATTCCTGCCATAATATTAAGTTCTTTAAGGTTACCATTTGCTGTTAGTAAAGTTCCAAAAATGTAGGAACTTGCAATTGGCACAAAGCCAAGGATTAATATTCCAAAAACTTTTGCAGATTCGGCAATATGTTCTGTATAAAGAACATAAATTAAATCTTTCTTAAAGAAAAATAAACTAATTGCAATAATTAATGCCGGAATTACCAAAAGAAGAAATGATATTTTTACAAGATTAGAAATGTTTTCTTTATTTTTTAGCATCTTTGAAAACATAGGTAAAAGTAAAGTTGCAAAAAGAAGTGCATATTGCGAAGCCGCATCTAATATTCTAAAACCATGAGCATAAATTCCTGCCTGTGTTGCACCATCTTTAAGTAATCTTTCAATCATTACAGAATCTAACCTCGTGTATGATGTCATTAATAAAACCAGCAAAGCATAAGGGTAACTTTTTCTTAAAATAACCCTAAAAAACTGAAAATTAAAATATAACTTTAAACCTATTGATTTTGTTTTAATAATTAAAAATGAAACAAATGCAGTTACAATGTATGATGCTGATTGAGAATAAATTAGCCATTCAATTTTAAAATTATTTCTTTTAAATAACAAAAGCCAACCAACAAAAATTATCATTAAAAGTCTGTCAAGAACCGATAAAATACTATCAGTTTTAAAAAGGTGCAAACCTGAAATATTTGAACGCATATACAAAATCAATGATAACAAAAATTGATTTCCAGCAAGAATTAACAAAAATTTTATTTGCCTTTCATTATAACCAATTAAAAAAGCACCAATAATAACAAAAGAAATGTATAAAAAACCAAGTAAAAATTTTAAACCAACAATATTTGAAAAATGTTTACTTAAAAGTTGATTGTGCTGAGCAATATTTCTATTGTTGAAATTAGTAATACCTAAATCCAAAAGAATATTTAACAGCAAAGAAAAGTTGAATAAAGCAAAATAAAACCCATATTCCGATGCACCAACAGTATTTTGTACAGTCATGTCAATCCCGAAAATCCAAAAAGGTTTTATTAACAGGTTTAATGAAAGTAAAAAAACAAGGTTTAATATAAACTTTCTTCTCAAAATTAAGGTTTTAAAAAAGGTTAATAGTTATTTTCAG
>JAADEE010000039.1 GCA_013153575.1 Chlorobiota bacterium | reverse complement strand
AATTTTGTATAAAATTGCAATATATTTTTTTTTCTTTACAGAATTAATTTTCTTTGTGTTTTACAATTAAACTTATTTATTAATTAAAATTTAGTATTATGTCAGACATTGCCTCAAGAGTAAAAGCAATTATTATAGACAAATTAGGAGTTGAAGAAAGTGAAGTAACTTTAGAAGCGAGCTTTACAGATGATTTAGGAGCAGACTCTTTAGATACTGTTGAGTTAATCATGGAATTCGAAAAAGAATTTAACATTGCAATTCCTGATGACAAAGCCGAAACTATTGCTACTGTTGGAAACGCAGTAAGTTATATTGAAGAGAATTCAAAATAATTTTTTTAAGGATTGCATAAGTCTCTTGTGCAATCCTTTTCTTTTCATTAAATTAAACTATTTATGGAATTAAAACGAGTCGTAATAACTGGTTTAGGAACAATTAATTCATTAGGTCATAATCTTGAGGAAACTTGGGAAAATATGGTTAATGGAGTTAGTGGTGCAGCACCAATCACAAACTTTGATGCAAGTAAATTTAAAACACAATTTGCATGTGAAGTTAAAAATTATGATCCTCTTAAATATTTTAAGAAACCGGCAGCTCGAAAAATGGATCTTTTCACACAATTTGCATTAATTGCTGCTGAAGAAGCTGTTAAAGATGCAAATTTTGATATTGAAAAAATCAATTTAGATAGAGCCGGTGTTATATGGGGATCAGGAGTTGGTGGTTTACAAACATTTAGAGACGAAATGGTTTCTTATATAGGAAACGACTACACACCTAGATTTAACCCGTTTTTTATTCCAAAAATGATAGCAGATATTGCTGCAGGTCATATTTCAATAAAATACAATTTCAGAGGACCAAATTATGCAACAGTTTCTGCATGTGCATCATCTTCTCATGCACTTATAGATGCTTATAATTTAATTAGGCTAGGAAAAGCTGATATTTTTATTGCAGGAGGTTCTGAACATGCCATTACAGAAGCAGGAGTTGGAGGCTTTAATGCAATGAGAGCAATCTCAACAAGAAACGATGATCCTAAAACAGCTTCAAGGCCTTTTGATGCAGGCAGAGATGGTTTTGTTATTGGAGATGGAGGCGTAGCCTTAATATTAGAAGAATATGAACACGCTATAAAAAGAGGTGCAAAAATATATGCAGAATTTGCAGGAGGAGGTATGACTGCAGATGCACATCACATAACAGCACCACATCCGGAAGGAAGAGGAGCTATGATGGTTATGAAAGCTGCTATTGAAGATGCAGAATTAAAACCTTCTGATATTGACTATGTAAACTTACATGGAACATCAACAGGTTTAGGAGATATTGCTGAAACAAAAGCAGTAATAAACGTTTTTGGAGAACATGCCTATAATTTGAGTATAAGTTCAACAAAATCAATGACAGGTCACTTATTAGGTGCAACAGGTGCAATAGAAGCTTTAGCATCTATAATGGCAATAAAAGATGGAGTAGTTCCGCCTACAATTAATCACTTTGAGTTAGAGCCTTTAATTGACGATAAACTCGATTTTACTTTTAATAAATCGAAAAAAAGAAATGTGAAAGCTGCATTAAGTAATACTTTCGGCTTTGGAGGGCATAACGCATCAATTGTTTTTAAAAAATTTGAATAATAGTATTGTTTTGTGATTCGAAATTTAAAGGAAAACAACTGCGTTAATAAAGCCTATATTAAATCACTAAAAAAGTTATTAGGATTTAAACCTAAAACTATTAGTATCTATGTTCTTGCATTTACTAATAAATCTGCCGATACAAAACATTGTCCGGATATACCTCATGGTAATAATGAACGGTTAGAGTTTTTAGGAGATGCTATACTTGATGCTGTAATTGGTGATTTGCTTTATAAGAGATTTCCTACTGCAGATGAAGGATTTTTAACTCAAATGAGAACTAAAATTGTTAATGGAAAAAAACTTACCGAACTTGCAAAAAAAATAAAACTTAATGAATTAATGTTTATTAAGTCTCCAAACAATTTCTCAGAACGTATATATGAAGATGCCTTTGAAGCATTAATTGGTGCAATATATTTAGACAGAGGTTTTAAATATGCAAAACAGTTTGTGTCACAGAAAATTATGGTTGAGCATATTAGTCTTAATAAACTTAGGTTTGAAGATACAAACTATAAAAGTAAAATAATAGAATGGTCTCAGAAACACAAAATCGATATTGAATTTGATACAGATTTTGAATCTGAAAGTTCTAAAAAGTTTTATTCAACCTTAAAAATAAACAATAATATTATAGGAAAAGGAAGAGGACTTTCTAAAAAATCAGCAGAGCAACAAGCATCAAAAAATGCTCTTAATAATATTAAAGACGGAACATTTGATTTATTAAGTTGAAGAAAAAAATAATAAAAAATCAAGATAACTTACCTAAATTTATAATTGGAATATCTTCTCAAAGTTATGATTTTCAGGTTGTATGGTCTATAAATTCTATTATAGAAAAAACATTAACCAAAACTAAAAGCCTTATATTAAAATTTAAAAAAGACGACAATAAAGAAGAAATTTTTGAATTTTCACTTTTTTCATATTCTGATTTAGATGAAAATAAGTTATACTTACTTTCAAATAAAGATGGAGGTGTTTATTTATACCCTAAATATAAGAATATAGATTATTTTTTTATTATAAAATCAAATGAATTATTTATTGATGATATTTTAAAAAAAATAACAGGAGAAAAGTTTATTTTAGGAAGTTTTTTAATTCCTGTAAATAATTATTTAAAAAAAATAATTAATAACGTGAGCTCGATATAAGATTTGCTTTCAGTTTCAATTAATCTCACAGACAATTTTATAATAAAAAAGGAGAATTTAAAAGTTCTCCTTTTTTATTTGACTGTAAACTCGTTTATTTGTCAAGTATTTTTGCTTCAACACGTCTGTTAAGTTGTCTTCCTGCCCTTGTACTGTTATCTGCTCTTGGTTGGCTTTCACCATAACCTTTTGCAACAATTTGTGCAAAGTTTACTCCTTGACTTATTAAATAATCAACAACAGATTGTGCTCTTCTTTGAGATAATTTTAAGTTAGAACTTTCAGAACCTTGACTATCGGTATGTCCGGAAATTTCAACTCTAATATTTTTATATTTTTTTAATAAGTTGGCTAAACGATTTAGTTCTGGATAAGATTCCGGTCTTAATTTAGATTTTCCTGTATCAAAGAACACATTATTTAAAACAATTTTAGCACCAACTCCCATAGGTTGTAATTGAATATCTTTTCTAATAACTTCGTGTATTGAAGTATCTGCAATTACAAAATTTTCAGAGTGGAAAAAATAATCTTTGGCACCTGCTGTTAAGGCATAGTCTTTTCCCGGTGGAAGTGGTACTGTATATGCTCCTGTTGATGCATAAGATTCTACAACTTTAACAACTTCACCTGTTTCATTATCAACTAACTCAAGGGTTGCTTTAATAGGGTCGCCAGAAAAAGCATCTGTAACAATTCCTTTTACTATTGATAATTGAATTACTTTAATATTTACAGGTTTTTCAATATCTGTTTCTGTTATTGGTTCTGCAAAATATGCTATTAAATCATTTGGGTCTCCATAATTTATATTTGTTGGTTTTTCAGGACCTAAGAAAACAACTTGGTAAATATCTTTATCTCCATAAGAATCATCTCTATGAGTAGAATAATATCCAAACTTTTCATTTTTTGTTAACATAAAGAAAACATCGTCTCCTGTTGTATTTATTGGGTATCCTATATTTACAGGTTCTGACCATGTTCCATCATCATTATGGTGAGTTTTAAAAATGTCATAACCTCCCATTGAGTTGTGCCCTTTAGAGCTAAAAAATAAATCTTTTCCGTCTGAAGAAATTTCAACAGTTTCTTCATCATATTTAGTATTTACAACATAACCTAAATTCTGAGGTTTTTGCCATTTTCTGCCATCAATAGTTTTTTGGCTTACCCAAATATCTTGTCCGCCTTGTCCTCCTTTTCTATCGCTAATGAAATATAATGTCATAGAATCTCTTGTAACAGAAACAGAACTTTCTCTGTATCTGCTTTTATCTATTTTTTTCATTTTACCGGGTTGTCTCCAACGGTCTCCTTTAAATTGGCTGTTAAACAAGTCGCCTTCTCCTTTGTTTCCTCTATAAATGCATAGTTCTCTACCTTCAGGAGAAATATCAACAACAGCATCGTTATGTTTTGTATTAATTGGAGCTGTCATTTGTTCAGCATCTTGCCACTTTCCATTTCTGTAGTTTGATATATAAACATCTTCATAATACATTCTAGTGTAAGGATTTTTTTTGCCTCCTGTTGTGTTTTCTCTTCTTGATGTAAAATATAAAACAGAATCGTTAAAATTAAAGACAGGACTGTATTCCGGAGCTTTTGTATTTACCCCATCTCCTAAGTTATCAACAAAACAACGTACAGGATTATTCATTAGTTTTTTGCCACTTTCACATTCTTTAATTCTTTTTTCAATTTTACTTTTTTCTTTAAGAGCTTGTTTTGGTGAAAGTGAGTTTTGATAATCTTCATAAAAATCAATAGCATCGTCAAATTTGTAATTATACTGATTTGCAACACCTAGCCAATAAAGTAGGTCTTCAGTAACATTTCCATAAATAAAATTTGCATTATCTAAAAACTTAAGTGCTTTTTTTGCTTCAGATGTTTTCAAATAGCAAATTCCGATAAGGTAATTTAATGCTGCATTATCTTCATTATAATTATTTGCAGTTAAGAGGTGGTCAAGAGCTTCAATATATGCTCCTTTTTTATGCATTTTAAAAAGTTTGCTTCCTTTTTTTACGTGTTTCCAAGCTTCATCGAAACCATCGTCTTCAATTTTAAAATCGTCTTTTTTTACTTTTGCAAATTTTTGAGAAAAAGAAGTATTGCTTAAAAATGTAAAAGCAAAAATTAATGTAAGAAATATATTAGTCTTCATTTTAGTTTTTTTATTTTTCAACGGTTTGAAATAAAGAATTAATTATAGGTTATTCGCAGTCTGAAATGTATTTATCTGCATCTTTTATTCCTAGTTCAGCAGCTTTTTTCCAATCAGAACAAGCCCCTGAGAAGTTTCTAAGATTTTCTTTTACTGTTCCTCTGTTTGCGTAGGCTTCTGCGTATTTGTTGTCTATTTTTATTGCGTGTGTAAAATCTTCTAAAGCATCTTTATATTTTTTAAGCTTTAATTTTACCATTCCTCTATTGTTGTATGCAATTGCAGATGATTTGTCAAAGTCAATTGCTTTGTCAAAATCTTTCATTGCATCATTAAGTTTTTTTTCTGCTTTTTTTGTGTCATTTTTCGATAAAAGTTCTATACCTTGTTGGTATTTTGCAATTCCTCTACCGTTATATGCCGGAGCATATTCTGCATTTATTTTTAAAGCTTCTGAAAAGGCATTTATAGCATCGTCATATTTTTTTAGTTCATTTTTAACTGCTCCTAAGTTGTTAAATGCAAAATAAAGTTTAGGGTTTATTTCTGTTGTTTTTATATAATCATTTTCAGCAGCCTCAAGATTTCCTTTTAGGCGTAATGCACTTCCTCTGTCGTGATATGCATACGCAAACTTATCATCTTTTTTTATTGCGATATTAAAGTCGTTAATTGCATCGTCATATTTTTTTAGTTTTAATTTTGCAACACCTCTGTAATAATAAACTTTTGCATTATTAAAACCTGCTTTTTCTGCATTTGTAAAATCATTAATTGCTCCAACAAAATCAGAACTGTTTACTCTTGCGAAACCTCTCGCAAAAAGAACTTTTGGCATATCCGGTAATAATTGTACAGCCATTGAAAGATCAGATACAGCACCTTCAAAATCTTTTAATTCATTTTTAATAACACCTCTATTATAATATGCTTTGCCAAAGTTTGGTTTAAGATTAATTGCTTTTGTTAGCTCACTAATAGCACCGGCAAAATCTTGGTTTAAAAAGTTTTTAACACCTTGGTTGTATGCAAGTTCTGCATCTTGCCCTTTTGCCATTATTGTATTTTGTGCATTTGCATTAATGGAGAGTGTAAAAATAAATAAAAATAATATTTTTGTTAAATGTTTCATGCTTTATAATATTTTTGTTAAAAGGTTATAAAGAAATTTTTATAAAATTATTCATGTTTATTGCAAAAAATGTTGCATAAACTATTTCTATAACATAAAAATATACTGAATAGTTGCAAAAATATAAATAAAAATGAAAACATTGTTTATATTTGAGCAAAATGCAATTTTTTATAATTACATATTTAAATCTATAAATTTGAAGTTTATTAAATTAAGAAGTCATGAGTTATAAGGTTATTGATGCTAAATATTTGAAAGAGATTTCAACAAGTTTTGTGTTTATAAAAAAGATGATAGTTCTATTTGAAAAAAATGTTGCTGAATTTGAACGTGAAATGTATAATGCATTAGATGATGAAGATTATATGAAGTTAGGAGAACTTGCGCATAAAGCAAAATCAAGTGTTATGATTTTTGGAATGAAAAAACAATCGGAAGAAATGAAGCAATTAGAGTTTGATGCAAAAAACAATAAAAATAAAGAAACATTTAAGCAAAGAGTTGATGATTTTATAGCAGCATGTAAAGATGCATTAACAGACATAGAAGAGTTAGAAAAAGAATTTGAATAATGTCTTTCCCATATACATATAGAAATAGTTTAGTTTTTACTTTAAAAAAAAAGTTTTTAGCAATAAAAACTAACTATATTAAAGAAATATTAAAGAAGCAACTTGAAAATAATAATAAAGTTAATGAAATTAAAGATTCAGATGAAAAACTTTATTTTATTGCGTCTTCTCCAATTTTAAATTTTAATTTCTCAGTAGATGTTTTTTTTACGAAGTTATCTGACGAAATAAAAGTAACTTACGAAACAAACCTTGAAAAATTAACAACAATAATTCTTGTTACAATTATTTTAGTAGCATTTTTTTCTTTTGTTTCTATAAAATATTTTTTGATTTTGTCCGGAGTTTTAGCAATTTCTCTTTATTTAGTTTTTTATTTAATAATTGATAATTTTATTCAACGGGTAATAAATAAATCATTAGAGCAAATAATTGAAAGTCAAGATGAAGCTGAAAAATATTCAGACGAACAAATGAATTGGATTAATGATGAAAAAAGATGTTCTGCTTGCGGAAATTATTTGTCAGACTTTGACTTGTATTGTAAAGAATGTGGCATAAAACTTAAAAGAAATAAATATACAATACCGCTAGATCTTAGTAAACATAAAGACAAAGAAGTTTCATATCATTTTAAGAAGAAAAAATAATTTTTTTTGATACATTGAAAAGTAAAATAGATATAAAACTTCCTAATATTGCACCACCTAAAATATCTAAAGGATAATGAACACCTAAATATATCCTGCTGTAAGAAACAAAAAAAGCCCAAATTAGTATAAAAATTGTATAGTTTTTGTTCTGAAAAAATAATGACGAAAAAACAGCAAATGCAAAAGAATTTGCAGCATGTGATGAAACAAAACCATAATGACCACCGGGAAGTGAAATTGTATAAACGATATTTTTAATATCTTCATTAAAACAAGGGCGAAGCCTTTGAAAAACATTTTTAAAAAGATGTACAGATGTTTGATCAGCTAATGTTATTGCCAAAATTGTAAGTATAAAAACTATTAAACCTTTTTTTAGTTTGAATTTTTTGAAAATAAAGAATATAACAACTAAGTAAAGAGGAATCCAAGTATATTTAGCACTTGCAAATTGCATAATAGCATCTAAAAAAGAATTATGAATACTATTTAA
>JAADEE010000137.1 GCA_013153575.1 Chlorobiota bacterium | reverse complement strand
GGAGAAATCGCAAAATCTTTATAAACGGAAATATTAGGACTTACATCTGTTAAATCAGTTCCTGCCGGTAAAATAGCAGAAACCGTATGATTATTAACATCAATAACACTCTCTCCTACTTGGTTAGGTACTGAAAAACTAACAATATCAGGTGTTGCTTTCTTTACAGAAACTAACCAAGATTCTGAAATTTTATTATATTCATTTGTAACAGTATATTCAACATCTCCTTGCGAAAAATCAACCTCCTCACCGGAACCAGGTAAAGAATAAAAACCTGCAGGAACAACAATATTTGGCTTTAAACTTGTTAAAGAAGTATCAGCCGGCAATACTAATGAAATTAAATTAGGATTATCCAAAATTTCGGTATCCGATATTTGCCCATCAATACTAAAAGATAAGATTTGCGGATTTGCTGCATCATAAGCACCAACAATATTTAAAAGCAAATGCATATCAGGATAACCAATATCTGCAACATCAACAGGCTCATTAACATTACAATGATTAGCCCTAATAAAAGTTTTATCTGTTTGAGGTAAATCATTAGAACCAATAAAAAATATATTACCATCATCTTGCCCATCAGGCACTAATATTTCTACAACTAATGAGTTTCCTTCAGGAATAGATATCGAAGGATTTATTTTTATATGCTTTAATGTTCCGGAATCATTATCCGACACTTGAAAATTAATTGTATCTCCTTTTTGGCTAAGGCTATCAAGAGGAATTGTTCCATTATATGATGACATTACATACAATATTAATCTCAAATCTTGTATCGTATCTATTCCACCCTTAGCATAGCCTACACCAATTTGCACCTCTTGAACACTCCAATCTCCAATAACATTAAATATTGGACTTGCCAAATCAAAAACACGATAATAAGAATTAGTATAATGAACTCCATTTAAATTACATGAAACAGAAGTTTCCGGGATAATTTCTTGACTTAAAGAATGTGTTAAAAGAAAAGAGGTATCAGAAACCGATTTCAAATCTTTATTATAACTCAAACCTGTATTAAATTCACAATTTGAGAAAGATTGAGAAAATAAAACAAAATAATTAAAAATTAATAATATAGTAACTGCAAGTTTGTTCATCAATTAATAAATAAAATTTTTATCAAATATAAGTTTTATTGTTATAAAATAAAAAAGAGAGCTATAAAAAAGCTCTCTCTTTAATAAAATTATCATAAAACAAAGTCTTATTCTTTGTCTTTATTATCAGTAGAAGTTTCATTATTTTCTTCCTTAACTTCTTCATTAGCTTCTTCAACTTTGTTAACAGTTTCTGTAGCTTTTGCTTTAGATTTACCTCTACGAGTTCTTTTCTTAGTAGATTTTGTTGATTTTTCTGACATATAAGTTTCATTATAATCAACAAGTTCGATTATACACATTTCAGCATTATCACCTAATCTATGCCCTGTTTTTAAGATGCGAGTGTAACCTCCCTCTCTATCAGCAACCTTTTGAGAGATTTCTCTGAACAATTCAGTTACAGCATATTTATTTTGTAATTTTCTGAAAACCATTCTTCTGGAATGAGTTGTGTCAGTTTTTGCTCTATTAATTAAAGGCTCAACAAAAGATTTTAAAGCTTTTGCTTTTGCTACAGTAGTTTTAATTCTTTTATGTTCAATTAAAGAAATTGACATATTTGCTAACATTGCTTTTCTGTGAGCAGCTTTTCTACCTAAATGATTAAATTTCTTCCTGTGTCTCATTTCTTTTATTCCTTATCTAATTTATATTTACTAACATCCATTCCGAAAGATAAATCTCTATTGATTAATAATTCTTCAATTTCAGTTAATGATTTTTTTCCAAAATTTCTAAATTTCAATAAATCATTTTTATTGAAAACAACAAGCTCTCCAAGCGTATCAACTTCAGCAGCTTTTAAGCAATTTAAAGCTCTAACAGATAAATCTAAATCTACAAGCTTAGTTTTTAATTGCTGACGCATGTGTAAAATTTCTTCATCAAACTCTTCATTTTCTTTTTTCTCTTCAGAATCTAAAGTAATTCTTTCATCAGAGAACAACATAAAGTGATGAATTAATATTTTTGCAGCTTCTTTTAATGCATCTTTAGGGTAAATAGAACCGTCTGTATCAATATTAAATATTAACTTTTCATAGTCGGTTTTTTGCCCAACTCTGTAGTTTTCAATTTTATACATTACATTTTTAATTGGTGTAAAAATTGAATCTACAGCAATTAATCCTATTTCAGACGTATCAACATTATGTTCATCAGCAGATACATAACCTCGACCTTTATTAATACTTAATTCAAGTTGTAATTTAACATCTTTTTCCATGTTACATATTACAAGGTCAGGATTAAGAACTTCAAAATCAGTCATAAAACTATTCAAATCACCTGCTGTGAATTTAGTTTTTCCTGTAAAGTTTACAATAACCCTTTCAGAATTAACATCCTCAGTGATTCTTTTAAACCTAATTTGCTTTAAGTTAAGGATTATTCTAGGAACATCTTCAATTACTCCCGTAATTGTAGAAAATTCATGATCTACACCTTCTATTTTAAGTGTAGTAATGGCAAAGCCTTCTAAAGAAGACAATAAAATTCTTCTTAAAGCATTACCTATTGTTATACCGTAACCAGGTTCAAGAGGACGGAACTGGAATTGTCCTGAAAACTCATCCTGTTCAATCATTATTACCTTATCCGGTGTCTGGAAATCTAAAATAGCCATAAATATATATATTTACTATTTTGAATATAATTCAACGATTAATTGTTCTTTGATATTTTCCGGAATATCTTCCCTTTCCGGTAAGTTAACAAACTTACCTTTTAAGCTTTCATTATCCCACTCTAACCAAGAATACTTTTGATGTGTTCCTTTAGATAAAGATTCTGAAATTACTTCTAAAGATTTAGATTTTTCTCTTACACCTATAATATCACCTGGTTTTAAAGTATAAGCAGGAATATTAACAACTCTATCGTTAACTGTAATGTGTTTATGAGATACCATTTGTCTAGCAGCAGCTCTTGTAGGAGCAATTCCTAATCTAAAAACAACATTATCAAGTCTTGATTCTAAAAGTTGTAAGAAAACTTCACCTGTAATACCTTTTATACCAGCAGCTTTTTTAAATATATTATAAAATTGTTTTTCTAACAATCCATAAGTATATTTAGCTTTTTGTTTTTCTTTTAATTGTACTCCGTATTCAGAAATTTTACTTCTTCTTCTATTTGGTCCATGTTGACCCGGTGGATAATTTTTCTTTTCAAAAGTTTTATCCGGACCGAATATCGGAGAACCAAATTTACGGGCTATTTTAGTTTGTGGGCCTCTATATCTTGCCATTATCTAAAAATTTATTTAAATTTAAAATTATACTCTTCTTCTTTTTGGAGGTCTGCAACCATTATGAGGAGTTGGAGTTACATCTTGAATTTCTGTAACCATAATTCCAGCAGTATGTATTGCTCTGATAGCTGCTTCACGACCATTACCAGGTCCTTTAACATATACCTTTACTCTTCTTAATCCTAATTCATGTGCTACTTTTGCACACTCTTCAGCTGCAACTTGAGCAGCATAAGGAGTATTCTTTTTTGATCCTCTAAATCCCATTTTACCGGCAGACGACCAAGAAATAACTTGTCCTGTGTTATTTGCTAAAGTTATTATAATATTATTGAATGAAGAATGGATATGTGCTTGTCCTTGTGCTTCAACAATAACTTTTCTTTTTTTAGCTGTTTTTGTATTTTTCTTTGCCATATTGTTTTAATAATAACTATTAATTAAAATACCCTTCTAATTTTTCTGGTACGAGCGTTATTTTTAGTTTTCTGACCTCTTACAGGTAAACCTGTTCTGTGTCGAATACCTCTGTAACAGCCAATATCTTTTAACCTTTTAATGTTCATTTGTTTTTCTGAACGTAGCTCACCCTCGATTTTATAATTATCGACAATAATATTACGAATATTACCTCTTTGCTCATCTGTCCAATCTTGAACTTTTAAATTTCTATCAACATTTGCTTGATCAAGAATTTTTTGAGCTGTAGTTTTTCCTATTCCGTAAATGTATGTTAAAGAGATTTCTCCTCTTTTATTGTCTGGTATATCAACACCTGCAATTCTAGCCATAATTTATAAATTTAATATTAACCTTGTCTTTGTTTAAACTTAGGATTCTTTTTATTAATAACGTAAAGTCGTCCTTTTCTTCTGACTATTTTACAATCAGCACTTCTTTTTTTCACTGATGCTCTAACTTTCATAAGTCTAATTTTTATATCTGTATTTAATTCTTCCTTTTGTTAAATCGTATGGAGACATTTCAACTTTTACTTTGTCTCCCGGTAAAATTCTAATATAATGCATCCTCATTTTTCCTGCAATATGTGCAGTAATAACATGTCCGTTTTCTAGTTCTACTCTGAACATTGCATTTGACAGAGCTTCTTTAACTATTCCGTCTTGTTCTATTGAAGGTTGTTTAGCCATAAATATTAAAATTTACATAGATATTTGTGATGCACCACCTCTTCCTGCAATTCTTCCGGATTTAGTTAATCCATCATAATGTCTCATTAATAAGTGGCTTTCTATTTGTTGTAATGTATCAAGAACAACACCAACTAAAATTAGTAAAGATGTTCCTCCGAAAAAATAAGCAAATTGATTATTTACATTTGCAATCATGGCAAAAGCGGGCAATATTGCAATTAATGCTAAAAATATAGAACCCGGTAAAGTTATTCTTGACATAATTTCATCAAGATATTCTGCAGTTTTTTTACCTGGTTTAACTCCTGGTATAAAACCTCCGTTATTTTTCATATCTTGTGCCATTTGTGTTGGATTTACAGTAATTGCTGTATAAAAATACGTAAATATAACAATTAATAATCCAAATGTAAAATTATACCAAAAACCTGTTATATCAGAAAATGCAGCTGCTATTGATGTTGTTGTTTCAGTATCAAATTTAGTTAACATCATAGGTATAAACATTAAAGCTTGTGCAAAAATTATAGGCATTACACCTGCAGCATTAATTTTCAATGGAATATATTGTCTTGCTCCTCCATATTGTTTATTACCAACAATTCTTTTTGCATACTGTACAGGTACTCTTCTTACAGCTTGAACTAATGCTATTGCTGCTACAAAAACGAGGAATAATATAACCATCTCAACTATAAAAATTATAAAACCTCCTCCACCTGAACCAAGTTTTGCAACTATTTCAGCAACAAAGGCATTTGGTAATCTTGCAATAATACCTATCATAATAAGCAATGAAATACCATTTCCAATTCCTTTATCAGTTATTCTTTCACCTAACCACATTGTAAACATAGTTCCGGCAACAAGAATTACGATAGCTGAAAACCAAAATAATTGTTGATTTTCCATTAAGAAAGCTCCTCCAGACTGATATTGCAAATTAGTAATATATGCAGGTGCTTGTAATGCTGTAATAGCAACTGTTAAGTACCTTGTTATTTGAGTTATTTTCTTTCTTCCACTTTCGCCTTCTCTTTGTAATCTTTGAAAATAAGGAACAGCCATTCCTAATAATTGAATAACAATTGAAGCCGAAATGTAAGGCATAATACCTAATGCAAAAACTGATGCTCGTGCAAAAGCACCACCAGAAAACATGTTTATAAGAGAAACTATACCATTATTACTTGCTTGTTCTTGCATAGCACTAATACCAAGCGGGTCGATTCCAGGTATAACAACATGCGCCCCTACTCTATAAATTAAAACTAAACCAAGAGTTGCAAGTATTTTATTACGCAAATCTTCAATTGCAATAATATTCTTAATTGTCTGAATTAACTTCTTCATTAATCTAAATTTTTTCTACTTTACCACCAGCTTTTTCAATTGCTTGGATTGCAGATTTTGAAAATGCATGAGCTTTAACTTCTACTTTAGTTGATATTTCGCCATTTGCAAGAATTTTAATTAAATCATTCTTTTGAGCATAACCAGCATCTCTTAATATATCAACATCAATAACAGTTAAAGATTTTTCTTTTGCAATCTTATCAAGTATATCTAAATTTATTGCTTTATACTCAACTCTATTAATGTTTCTAAATCCAAATTTTGGTAAACGTCTATGAATAGGCATTTGACCTCCTTCGAATCCGAATCTTTTAGAATAACCTGAACGTGATTTTTGTCCATTATGACCACGAGTAGCAGTTCGTCCTTTACCTGAACCAATACCTCTTGCTATTCTTTTTCTTTTCTTTATTGAACCTTTTGCAGGTTTTAAATTACTTAAATCCATCATCGTATATATATCAGGTATTTTTACTAAATATTTTCTACTTTAACGAGATGCTGAACTTTTCTAACCATCCCTTTAATTTGTTCTGTTTCAGTGTGCTCAGCAACACTATTCATCTTACCAAGTCCTAACGCTTGAAGCGTAGCTTTTTGACGTACAGTAGATCCTATTGAACTTTTTATTTTTGTAATTCTAATCTTAGCCATTGTATTTGTTCTATCCGTTAAAAACTTTATCGATTGGTACTCCTCTATGTTGAGAAACAGTATATGCATCTCTCATTGCTAATAAAGCATTCATAGTAGCTTTTACTAAGTTATGAGGGTTTGAAGAGCCTTTAGATTTTGCTAATACATCTTTTACTCCTGCACTTTCAAGTACAGCACGCATTGCACCACCGGCTTTTACACCTGTACCATGTGAAGCAGGTATCATTAATACGTCAGCACCACCATATCTAGCAGTTTGCTTGTGAGGTATAGTTCCATTTAAAACAGGCACTTTATGTAAATTCTTTTTAGCATCTTCAATTCCTTTTTGAATTGCAGTTGCAACTTCACCTGCTTTTCCTAAACCATGACCTACAATCCCATTTTCGTCACCAACAACAACTATTGCTGCAAAACTAAAAGTTCTACCACCTTTTGTTACTTTTGTAACTCTTTTTATTGCAACTAATCTGTCTTTAAGTTCTAAATCAGTATTTCTAACTTGTTTTTCTTTACCTTTTGACATTTCTTTTAAAATTTAAGTCCACCTTTTCTAGCAGCTTCAGCTAATGCTTTTACTCTGCCATGATATGAATATCCGCCTCTGTCAAAAACTACAGATGCAATGTTTTGTTCTTTTGCTTTTTCAGCAATTTTTTTCCCAACTAAGCTTGCAACTTCAGTTTTATTAGTAACTTTTTGAGATGCAATATCTTTGTCACTTGATGATGCAGAAACTAAAGTTTTAGCAGCATTATCATCAATTAATTGAACATATATTTGTTTATTACTTCTAAAAACAGATAATCTTGGTGTGTCAAGTGTTCCGTTTATTTTTTTTCTGATACGTTTTTTAATACGTAATCTTCTTTCTCTCTTTGATAAAGCCATTTTAAATATTTTTAATAGATTTATTAATCTGTTGCAGCCTTTCCGACTTTTTTTCTTACAAATTCTCCTACATACCTAATTCCTTTTCCTTTATAAGGTTCAGGTTTTCTGAAAGAACGCACTTTTGCAGCAACTTGTCCTAATAATTGCTTATCAAAACTTTTTAAAGTAATAAAAGCATTTGCTCTTTTTTCTTGTTCAACGATTAATTCAATTTCTTTTGGTAATTCAAAAATAATAGGATGTGAATAACCAACATGAACTTCTAAAAGTTGACCTTTAGCTGATGCTTTATATCCTACACCAATTACTTCTAATTTTTTCTCAAAACCTTTAGAAACACCTTCAACCATATTATTTACAAGTACTCTTGAAAGTCCATGAAATGATTTATGTTCTTTTGAATCCGAAGGTCTTGTAACGTTAT
>JAADEE010000006.1 GCA_013153575.1 Chlorobiota bacterium | reverse complement strand
TATAAACTATATTTTTAACTCCTGCTCTTTTAGCAGCAAAACCTGCAAGTTTTAAATCTTGCGAAAGGTTTATTATTATTGTTTCAACATTGTGTTCTTTAAGTTTAGTTTTAATGAAGTTAATTTTTAAAGGATTTAAAAAACTTAAATTTGTAACCTTTAATTTAATGGTTTTTATTTTGGTGTCTTCTAACCTTTTAGAAAGTTCACTTTTTTCATTTGCAAAGAATAAAATATTGTAGCCTTTTTTTTGCAAAGCAACTGCCATGTCAAAATGCCATTTTTCGCCCCCACCCCATGCAATTGCACTGTTAAAAAAACAAATTGTATTATTCTTATTTTGCATTTTTTTGAAGTCTGTATAGTTTTACTTGTTTAAGAAACTCTGCATGAGCTGAATTTTTGCATATAACAAGTCCGTAAAATCCGTCAAGAAAACCTAATTTTATAAAATATTGAATAAAAAACTTAATTGAAGGTTTAAATATTATTTTTAAGAAATTAGTTTTTTTTCCACTTGCAAAAGCTGCTTCTGCTTTTATACTTGAAAATTTATTTATTTGGTTAATATGTTGTTCAATTGAAGTGAAAGAATAATGTAGCAAATCGCCTTTTAGATACTGCATTTTTGCTCCTTCTTGCAAAATAACTGTATCATGAGGATTTACACCTCCCCATTTGGCTTTATTTTTATTCCAAAGTCTTATTTTTTTATCAGGATACCATGCACTATGCCTAATTTCTTTTCCGCAATAAAAGTTTAACCTGTTGAAATAATAAGCATCAAATTTTAAGGTTTCTTTAATTTCTGAAATTGATTTTTTTAGTTTGTCAGAAAGAAGCTCATCGGCATCAAGCGAAAGTACAAATTCATTTTTTGCATAAGTTACAACTCTGTTTTTTTGCTGAATATGTCCATCAAACTTATGTTGGAAAAACTTTACATTGTGTGATTTGCAAATTTCTTCGGTTTTATCGGTTGAAAATGAATCTAATACAATAATTTCATCAGCAATATCTTTTACAGAAAGTAAACATTTATCAATGTTTTTTTCTTCATTAAAAGTTATTATTACAACCGAAAGTTTAATCATTTTTAAAAGTTTATATTTCCTGAAAGTTCATAAATTTTACCGGGCAAACATCTTATTGCATCTTTAAATTCCATTTCTAAAAGTAAAGATGAAACTTTGCTCATTGTAAGTTTTGTTCCTTTACAAATTTCATCAATTATACTATTATTTTTTTGTTTAAGAAAATTTGCAATTAATTTTTCTTCTTCTGAAAATTCAATAAATAAACTTTTTTGAACTATGTTTTTGCTTTGCTCCCAGTTTAAAATGTATTCTATATCGTTTGCCGATTGCAATAAAAATGCTTTGTGAGTTTTAATTAACCAGTTTGTTCCTTCGGAATATTTGTCGTCTAACCTTCCGGGAATGGCAAAAACCTCACGATTATACGAGTTTGCAATATCGGCAGTTACAAGTGAACCGCCTTTTTTTGCAGATTCTATAACAACTGTTGCATGAGATAATCCTGCAATAATTCTATTTCTTTTTAAAAAGTTTTGACGGTCAAATTTTGCTCCGCTAATAAATTCTGTAACTAATGCTCCGTTTTCTTTAATTTCAGAAGCTGTATTTTTATGCTTTGCAGGATAAATTTTATCAAATCCGTGAGCAAAAACTGCAATTGTATCTAAACCATATTTTAATGCCGACTTATGTGCACATATATCAACACCATACGCTAACCCACTAACAATTACAGGATTATGCTTTGTTTCTGATAAAGACTTAATTAATTGCTCACAATTTTCTTTACCTTGAATTGTTGCATTTCGTGTTCCTACAATGCTAATTATTTTTCGATTATTAAAATCAATATTTCCTTTTACAAAAATTAACAAAGGTGCATCGGGGCATTGTTTTAATAAGAAAGGGTAATCTTCTTCTAAATAAAAAAGTGGCTTAATTTTATTTTTTTGTATAAACCTAAGTTCTTGCTCTGCTTTTTGTAAAGCATCTTCTTTTTCTTTTAGAATTTGTGTTGCAAGAAACTCGCCAACACCAACTGCTTTTATTAACTCTGTTTTTTTTGCTTTAAAGATGTTTTCAACACTTCCGGTATAAGCAATTAAACTTTTTGCGGTTATAGGTCCTATTCCTGAAATTAAACCAAGAGCAATTTTATATTTTAAATTATCATTTGTCATTTTTGAAAGTTAGATTTGCTAAATCTTAAAGATTTAGCAAATCTCTTTTTTTAAGCAATAATTACCTTTTTGACAGTATTATTTTCAATAATATATGCTGAAATTATATTTTTATCATTCTTTATGGTATTTATAATTTCTTTTTTGCCATCAAAATTAATAAGGTTAACAGTTGCTTCGTTTGTTTTTGCAGTTGCATTTCCTTCAACACTAAATTTTTCAGAAGTTTCTTTTCCAAAAGTTTCCTCTAAGTATTGTTGCCATCTTTTATCGGCATATTTTAATTTGAAGCTTAGATGTTTCATAATGTTTATTTTTAATTATTTTTCCAAATATTCATAAGCCTGATTTCTGAAAGCAGGAATAAAACCTGCCTCTTTTATTGCTTCTTGAATTTGCTTTGCATTAAAACTATGGTCGGCTCCTGCCACTGAAACAACATTTTCTTCAATCATTATTGAACCAAAATCATTTGCTCCTGCATGAAGGCTTAATTGCCCTATTTCTTTACCTACGGTAAGCCACGATGCTTGAACATTTTTTATATTTGGCATCATAATTCTTGCCATTGCAATAGTTCTTACATATTCATCACCCGAAGTCATATTTTTTACTCCTGATTTTTCATTAAGTTCTGTGCCTTCATCTTGGAAAGGCCATGGAATAAATGTTGTAAAACCTTCTGAATTTTTAGGTTTTTCTGCTTGAACTTCTCTTAATTTTATAAAATGTTCAATGCGTTCTTTGTTTGTTTCAATATGTCCGAACATCATTGTTGCAGAAGTTACAATATTTAATTTATGAGCTTCTCGCATAACATCAAGCCATTGCTGTGCTGTACATTTTCCTCTTGAAACTGTTTTACGAACTCTATCAACCAAAATTTCTGCTCCTGCACCGGGTAAGCTGTCAAGTCCTGCTTCTGTAAGTTGAACTAAAACATCTTTATAAGTTGTTTTTGCAATACGTGCAATATGATGAACTTCGGCAGGTCCTAATGCATGAAGTTTTATGTCAGGATGTTTTTTCTTTAAATCAGAAAATAATTGTTTGTAATAATCTAAACCTAGTTTTGGATGCAAACCTCCTTGCATAAGAAGTTGATTTCCACCAAGTTCTTTAAGAACTTTTATTTTCTCATCATATTCTTCTAAACTTGTTATGTAAACATCAGGTGCACCGGGGCGACGATAAAAATTGCAAAACTCACATTGTGCAATACATACATTTGTTATGTTTACATTTCTGTCAATTATCCAACCAACCTTATTTTCTTTTTCT
The DNA here is from genome assembly GCA_013153575.1 of Chlorobiota bacterium. Lineage (GTDB taxonomy): Bacteria > Bacteroidota > Bacteroidia > Bacteroidales > JAADGE01 > JAADGE01. The sequence goes on along the minus strand of JAADEE010000006.1, from coordinate 4,429 downwards.
TTTGGCTGATTTTGTTTTCTTAATTCATTTCCGATAAACATTAAATCGGAAGTTGGTGCATTCTCATATAAAAAAAGTCCTTCTTCAACTGTTAGAAACTCTTGATTTAATGCCTTTTTATATAGTGTATCTAAATTCATTTATTTTATTTTAAGTGTGCAAAGTTAGTATTTTTTTAGCAATAGATTTTATATTAACTAAATTGAAATGAATATAATTCATATATTTGCGACAAAACTTATTCCTTCTTATATTTATAATGATTAGAAAACTTTTTACATTAATTATTTTCTTAATAACATCTTTTATTTTAAATGCTCAATCATTTGCACCTCCTGCAAATTTTGAAGGTACAACAGCAATACATAAAGATAGTTTAGTATTTATTGATTGGGCAAAAGGTGCCGTAGTAAATCGGTCTTACAAAGACATTGCTTTTCCTGAAAACGGATTTGTTGAATATGGCAAAGATACTTTTGCAATAGGCAAAGCCGATGGTAACCCAAATGTTGTAACGCTTGGCGATGGTGGTTCTGCAATTTTAACTTTTAACTCGCCTATTGTTAATGGAAATGGATATGATTTTGCAGTTTTTGAAAATGGTTTTTTTAAAAATGATACTTCTGAACTTGCTTTTTTAGAACTTGCATTTGTTGAAGTTAGCACAGATGGAATTGAATATGTAAGATTTCCTGCAATTTCTGAACTTCAAACAGAAACGCAAATAGGAGGTTTTGAAAATATTAATGCTCGTTACATACATAACCTTGCCGGAAAATATACAATGTACTACGGAACTCCATTTGATTTGGAAGAGCTAACTGAATTAGTACAAGGAACTTCTGTAAATTTAAATGAAATTAACTATGTTAAAATTGTTGATGTTATTGGAACAATTAATGACGAATTTGCAACATTTGACAGTAAGGAAAATAAAGTTAACGACCCATATCCTACTGAATTTATTTCAGGAGGTTTTGATTTAGATGCTGTGGGAGTTATTAATAATCAGTTAAATACTGAATTTGAAAATAATATATTGATAAAACCAAATCCTGCTAAAGATTTTATTTCTTTTCAAACAAAAAATATAATTAATGAAATTAAAATTTATTCTATTGAAGGTAAATTGGTTATTTCAACAAACAAAAGCATTAATATAAATATTCAGAATTTACAAGATGGAATTTATATTGTTGAAGTTAAAGATAACAAAGGCAAGTATTTTGATAAATTTGTGAAAAAATAAATTATACCCTGCGGGTTTTAGAAACCCACAGGGTATATCAAGAAAATGAAAAAAAAAATATACTTCATATCAATAATCTTAACACTTATTTCTTGGCAAATAAAAGCACAAGACACTTTGCAAATTGATGAAGTTATAAAAACAGCATCATTACAAAATACTTTTAAAAACTCAAATGAAGAATTGATTGACAGCACTTTACAAACACAATACAAAAACACTTCAATTGATGAAGTTTTAGCAATACAAACATCATCGCAAATAAAATCATACGGAGGTTTAGGAAACTTATCGAGCATAAGTTTAAGAGGTAGTAGTGCAAACCACACTGCTATAAATTGGAATGGATTTGCCATAAATTCAGCAACAACAGGTGGTGCAGATTTGTCATTAATACAAACAGGATTTTTTAATGAAATTAAAGTTGTTCCGGGAGCATCATCATCCTTATACGGAAGCGGAACTTTTGGCGGAGCTTTGGAACTTAACAATTATTTTAACTCTGAAGAAGGTTTAAATATAAGTTTAGGAAGTGAAATTGGCAGTTTTGAGACTTACAAATATTTTGCAGGTGCATCTTTTTCAAATAAGAAAGTTAGTTACAAAATTTCAGCAAATAAAATTGATGCAAAAAATAATTTCACTTTTTACGATAATTACAAATTTGACAATCCTCTTGAAGAAAGAAAACATAACAGCCTAAAAAGTTTTAATATAATGCAGAGTTTTATTTTAAAACTTCCTAAAAACAACAGCATTGAAAGTGGTATTTGGTACATAAATAAAGAAAAAGAAATTCCTGAAATTGCAGGTTCGTACATCGATGGAAATAAAATGCAAAATGATAGTATTTTCAGAACATATTTACGTTGGAAAAAACTTGGTAGAAATTATTTGCTTACTGTAAGTAGTGCATATTTTTCGGAATACTTGCATTACACAGACAAGACAAACAGCTATGACACAGAATATTACATAAATTCAGAAATAAGTGCAAATAATTATTTTGCAGATATTTCTTACAGATATTATTTTAATAACAAGTTTATTTTTGATTTTGCAGGAATTGTAAATCATCAAAAAGTTACTACTTCAAATTATGAAAATGAAGATGTTTCTGAAACAAATTATTCCTTAATTTCTTCATTAAAATACAAAATGTCAGGTTATGATTTTAGGTTAAATTTTAGAAATGAATTTTTAGATACAAAAAAATATATTCCGTTGGTTGATTTTGGTGCAAGTAAAAATTTCTTACAGAATAAACTCATAATTAAAGCAAATTTTTCAAATAAATTTAGAAGACCAACTTTTAATGAAAAATATTGGCAACCCGGTGGAAATATCAACATAAAAGAAGAAACAGGAACTAATGCAGAATTAAGTTTTAAATATCTTCTTAAAAAAAGCATATTTAATGTAACATTTTATCATTCAACAATTAACGACATGATACAATGGGTGCCTGTTGATGGTGTTTGGTCGGCACAAAACAATAAAAAAGTTAAAATTAACGGAATTGAAGCAAACTTTAAACAAAATTTCAGCACAGGATTTTTTAAGCATAAAATTTATGTAAATTATAATTACACAAATGCTTTGCTTACCGAAGTTTATTCAAATGATGAGCTTGAAAGTTCGCAAAAATTAATTTATGTTCCTGAAAATACAGGAAAGATTTTTATTGCAAGTTCATATAAAAAATTCACTTTAAGTTGGGCAACACAAGTTATTGGAAAACGTTATACAACACAAGAAAATAATGAGGATTATAGTTTGCCTGCTTATAGCTTGTCAAATATTTATGCAAGTTATAATGTTGTATTTGAAAGATTTAGACTGATGTTAAATGCAAAAGTTTTAAATATTTTTAATGAGCAATATGAAGTTATAAAATCTTATCCTTCGAGTAGGCGAGCTTTTTATTTGGGGATTATTTTAGAGTTTCAAGCAAAAAATAAATAAACTAATAAATATGAAGAACAGTCAATTTTCAATTTTCAATTTTCAATTTTCAATTCTTGCAACTTTGATTTTTGCTTTTTTAGTTTCTTGTAAAGATGATACTTTTAAAGAAGAAGATATTGATTTATCAAAAGGAATTTTTGTTGTAAACGAAGGTAACTTTATGGCAAATAATGGCGAAATAAGTTTTTACAATACTGAAACGGGTGAGCTTACAAATAACATTTATTCTAAACAAAACAATGAAGCAGTTTTAGGTGATGTTGTGCAGTCAATGTGCATTTCGGGCGATTTTGCACTTATAAGCGTAAATAATTCTAAAAAAATTGAACTTGTTGATGTTAATAACTTTAAACATGTATCAACAATTACTGATGTGGTTTATCCTAGGTATATAATTCCCGTTAAGGAAAATATTTGTGCCTTAACTAATGGCAAGAACCCCGGTGAAGTTTGCATTATTGATGTTTCAAAAAAAGAAATAACTAAAAGAATTACTGTTGGTACAGAGCCTGAAAATTTGCTTCTTGCAAATAATAAAATTTTTGTTGCAAATGGTGCTTGGGGGCACGACAGTACTGTTAGCATAATTGATGCTCAAACATTAGAGCTTACAAAAACTATTGTTGTTGGCGACGGTGCAACTGATTTAGTATCAGACAAAAACGGAAACATTTGGGTTCTTTGTCAAGGTAAGGCAGAATATGATGCCGGTGAAGATACACCATCAAAATTAGTATGTATAAATCCTGATACTTATGATATAATTGAAGAAGTTACAATAGGAATGGTTGGTGATGATTTTTACCCAACTCGAATTGCATCATACCTTAATGAAGATTATATTTACTACATAGAGCAAACCGGTGTTTACAGAATTAACATAAATAATCCGCAAGAAAAAGAGTGGTTTATAATGGGTTCGTATTATGGTTTAGAAATTAATCAGGAAAACGGTGATGTTTATGTGTTTTTTGATAATGGTTTTACAAGTGCAGGAATTATGACAATTTATGATAAAGCAGGAAATAAACTTAATGATTTATTGGAAGTTGGTATTGGTCCTAATGGTTGTGTTTTTAAATAAATTACCAAAAACACTGTTAGGGCTTTAAGCCACTAACAGGGTTTGAAATATAAACTACTTCAAAAACTTTTCAAAAGAAGCATCATCAAAATTCATATCAAAATCAGGATTTTTATAAATTTCACCTG
>JAADEE010000205.1 GCA_013153575.1 Chlorobiota bacterium | reverse complement strand
AATTAAAAAAACAGGAAATAAAATAACTTTTTATATTAATGATAAAGAAGTTTATGTAGCCCCATCTTATCCTTTTTTGGGGCAATATATAGGACTGTTAGTAGGTCAAAATTCAAAAATATCAGTAGATTATTTACAAGTTAATGCAGAAAAAAGAACAATTAACCTTTTAGGCAGAGGTATTTCTAAATATTCAAAAAAGAATATGGGTTTAAATATAAATTCTCCATACTCTGAAATAGCACCTGTAATTTCACCTGATGGAAATACACTTTGGATAGCAAGAGCAAATCATCCATTAAACGAAAAACCAATATCAAAATATGATATTTGGTATTCAACAAAAAACTCAAAAGGAGTTTGGCAAAAAATGAAAAAAGCACCAAAACCACTGAACAATTCAGGAGATAATGTTGTTATTTCTGTAACACCGGATAATAATACATTGTTTTTAGAAACATTATATAATTCGGACGGAAGTTTTAAAAGTGACCAAGGAATATCTGTTTCATACAGAACTGCAACAGGTTGGACAATCCCTAAAAAAATAAATGTTAAAAACTTTTACAATAAAAATATTTATGAAAGTTACGCATTTACAGGAGATAGAAAAGTTTTAGTAATGTCAGTTGAAAGAGATGATAGTTATGGAGATAAAGATATGTATGTTAGCTTTCTTCAACCGGATGGCTCATATAGTGAACCAAAAAATATGGGAAATGTTTTAAATAGTTATTTAGGAGAAGGAACTCCATACATTGCACCCGATAATAAAACACTTTATTTTTATTCAATGACAGAACCTGGTTATGGAGATGCCGATATTTTTGTTTCAAAACGACTAGACGATACATGGACAAAGTGGAGTAAACCTAAGAATTTAGGAAAAAAAATAAACTCAAATCAATGGGATGTTTATTATACAGTTGCAGCAAAAGGAGATTATGCATATTTAGTATCATCAAAAAGTTCTTTTGGTAATGAAGATATATTCACAATAAAACTAAGAGATGAAGAAAAACCGGATCCTGTAGTAATTATTTACGGAAAAGTATTAGATGCAAAAACAAAGCGTCCGATTTCAGCATCAGTTATATATGAAAATTCAAAAACAGGAAAAATAGAAGGATATGCAAGGTCTAATCCTAAAAACGGTGAATATAAAATTGTCCTTACTTATGGTGAGAAATATAATATAAGAGCAAAAAAAGATGGCTATTTTGCAATGAATGAAACAATTAATTTAAAACAAAAAAAGAATTATAAAGAAATAAAAAAAGATTTATTAATGGCACCTTTAAAAAAGGAGCAACCAATATTACTAAAGGATGTAAATTTTTATTCAACAAAAGCAAAATTATTACCATCGGCTTATCCGGAATTAAACAGGTTAATTAACTTAATGAAGAAGAATAAAAATATTGTAATTGAACTTCATGGTCATACAGAACAAAGAGCAGGTTATGAAAAGCAATTATACAAATTATCAGAACAAAGAGCTGAAGCCGTAAAAAAATATATGATTTCAAAAGGTATCGACTCAAAAAGAATAAAAATGAAAGCATTTGGAGGAACAAAACCTCTTTTTAGTAATAATACAGAAGCCGGAAGAGAAAAAAATAGACGTGTAGAATTTAAAATTATACAAAAATGATTTTTTTTACGATAAAAAGCTTTTATTAAAATGCTCTGTTTTGTAACAACTTATTTTATTTAATGGTTAAAAAAGCTATTATTTAACTAATAAAAATGGTATTTTATCAATAAAAATGATTTTTTGTAAATAAAAAATATTAACTTTGACAGCGGTATTTAAGCTATATCAAAGAAAAACATAAAAAAATTTTGTTATTTCCAAAAATAGAATTTATTTTGCGTCTACGTAATAATAATTTCTGATTTTTATTATATAGTTTTTGAACCCAATTATTACTTTTTTAATTTAAACTGAGTTTTATGAGAAAGGCTTTACTAATTACAGTTATAGTAATTATAATTTCAATTTTACCGATTTTTACTAAGTATGCTATAGGACAACCTCCTGTGCCGGATACTCAACCTATTCCTATTGATGGCGGATTATTTTTATTGATAATTGCAGGAGCTTCGTATGGAGCAAGAAAACTATATAAACAACAAAACGAAGATTAATTAAAACTTAAAATATATTTTAAGAAGGGCTTGTTAATTTTAACAAGCTCTTTTTTGTATAATAATGTTAAAAAGTAAACCTCCAAACTAATTTAATAATTCCTGTGCTTGTTGTAGGTTTTAGAATATCTATTTGTTTTATAGGTTCATCATAATTTGTATTGTAAACCAAATATATGTCAGAACCAATCTTAGGCAACCAATGTAATCTGAAATTAAAAAGTAAAACATCATCTAAACTATTCCATTGTCCAAAGAATGATACGTTTAATTTTGTTGTAAAAGCATAATTAATATATGTTGCAAGTTCATTTGTGTAAATTGTATTATCCGTAAGAATAACTTTATTTAAGGTGTAATTTGCATTAATATTTAAATGCTTGTTAATGTTAAAACCAACTTCACTTTCAAAAGTTCGTATTTTCCCATCATAAAACCCGCCCCAATTAAAAAGTAATGCAAGCCAAAGTTTTCTCGATTGATTTGTTTCAAATTGTAGTTCCTGCCTGTACATCCAATAATCTCCTTCAACGATTACGTCATCATCGGTTAAGTCGAAATTTTCATCGAGCCTATCATAAAGTTGAATGAAGTTTATTTCAAATCTTTCTCCTGATTTAAATATTGCTCCAAGAGGTCTTGTTTCATTTGAAAGACTTTCAAGTTCTCCGGTACTTAAAGTTTGGTATATTGTCGTTCCCCAAGGTTTAAAAATCATTTTTTTTATCCCATATTTTGTAAAGATACGAGGTGTAAGCCTGAAATACCAACTATATGAACGATAATCACTTCTTCGTAAATAACCCAATTCCGGATTAAAACCTTCCTCCATTGTTGCAATACTCATAAAATTGTCAATAAGGTCATTAGGGTAGTCTAAAAATAACCTGTAAGTCATAGCATCATCCGATTTGCTGTAATCTTCACCACTAATTGCCATACTTGCACCAACAACTAAGTTTTTATCTTTTAAAAAACTTGAGGTTTGATAAGATGCATCAATACCTAAAACTTGATTTGATACCTTATCATTTATTTTATTTGTAAAAATTCCTCCAATATATGATTGTTTACCTATATCATACTTATATCTTACAACAGTATTATTTGTTGCAGAAACATCATCAACCTTATCTTCTTCTAAATTTAAAATACCAATATTACTTTTCCCGATTTTTCCAAATAAGCGAACAGCTCCTAAAATTGAGACTGTTTGCTCATTTTCAGTTCCAAGAGTTCTTGTATAAAAAACAGTATTTCTGTCGCCTAAGTAAAAATCAAACTGGTCATAACCTTCTAAAAAGAAAGCTCTTTTTTCAGGATAATAAACACTAAAACGCGATAAGTTTACAGGTATCCTGTCTGATTCAACCTGTGCAAAATCAGTATAACTTGTGAGATTTAACTTTAATGAAGGAGTTATATTAACATTTAAATCTCCTCCTATTTTTAACGGGTAATCATTTTCATCATCTCTGTTGTATTGAATTCCGGCAAGAGAATAAGGCTTAAATTCAAACCTTTTTGCATAAGTTATATTTTTTAATCCTGTAATTTTACCTGCGTTTACAACTGCAAATATTGAGTTGTCGCGTGTCCATCCTTGCCAACATGCTTCCTCTTGTTTAGAAACAATTCCTCTTTCAAAATTAATTGCCCAATTGTAGTTGCCATCTGTTTTAAATTGTAAAGTGCTAAAAGGTATTTGAATTTCAGCAAACCAACCTTTATTATTTATAGAAGTTTTTACATCCCAAACACCATTCCAGTCTGCATTACCATCTTCATTCCCTGCAATTAAAATGTCAGTTCTTGCACCATTTGGGTTTATTGCAAAAAAATATCCGCCTCTATTATCATTAAACGGACTAATTACAATTTTAAAATTATCGTCGTTTCGTAAATCAGCATCAATGCTCATGTTTTTTGCATTAATGGTTTTAGGATTTTGATAGCACCAAACACCAAAATACATGGCATCTTTTGTGTAAAGTAAGGCAACTTCTGTTTTTTCAGAAACTGGTTCTCCAAAATTTAATTCTCTTTGTGTAAAGTTTGAAATTTTATTTGCAGTTTGCCAAACAGTATCATTTAAAACACCATCAAATTTTATGTTTTTATATATTTGTTTTGCTTCAATTACAGATGGTTCTGAATGTTGTGCAATTCCCAAGTAGAAAGCAAAAATAAATATGATGATAAATGGTGTTTTCATAATCATAAAGGATTCATAGTCACGGCTTCACTCTTTTTTGTTTAAGAAAGAATAATATTAAATTCTATAATTATTTCTATAAAGTAAAACCGTAACTTAAAATTGAAATAAATCATTTCTGATAAAGTCCCATCAAAACCTTTTCATGTGTCATTGGTGCAGAAAAATCACATTTATAATTTTTGTTAAATGCTTTAATTGCGTCAGCAATAGCAAAATATGCACCTTGTCCGTAAATAAATGGAGGCTCTCCAACAGCTTTTGATTTTAAGATTGCATGTTTGTGTCCTTCACTTTCTAATGCTTCAACTTTTACAGATTTTGGTACAGAATTAATATCAGGAACTTTATAAGATGAAAGAGAGTTTGATAACAATCTGCCATTTTCGTCAAACCTGATTTCTTCCATTGTTACCCAGCCAATTCCTTGAATTAAAGCACCTTCAATTTGTCCTTTGTCAAGGAATAAATTCATGCTTTTACCAAAATCATGAACAATATCAACAGATTCAATATCATAAGTTCCTCTCATAGTATCAACTTTTGCAACAGTAACAGCTGTTCCATAAACATGGTATGCAAAAGGATGTCCTTTTTCTTTTGTTTTGTCAAAATAAATGTCAGGAGTAGAGTAGTGCCCTTTTTCTGAAAGTTTAACTCTTTGCATAAAAGCAATTTGCACAAGCTTGTCCCAACTTAAGTCTGTTTTATTTTCTTTAACCCAAACAAAATTATCTTTGATGTAGATGTCTTTAACTTCAGCATCTAATTCTTTTGAAGCAACATCTTTTAATCTTATAAGAAGGTCATTACAAGCAATTTCAGTAGCTTTACCGTTAAGGTCGGCACCTGAACTTGCAGCAGTTGGGGATGTGTTTGCAACACGAGTTGTGTTTGTAGTTTCAAGTTTAATTTTATCAATTGAAATTCCAAAAACATAAGCGGCAACTTGTTTCATTTTTGTATTAACCCCTTGTCCCATTTCAATTGCTCCGGTACTAATTCCAACACTTCCATCTTGATAAATGTGAACTAATGCTCTTGCATGGTTCATCATTGTGTTTGTAAATGAAATTCCAAAACAAAGTGGAGTTATATTTATTCCTTTCTTGAATTTTGTATTTTCAGAGTTAAATTTCTCAACTTCTTTATATTGTTTTTCTATTGAGAATAATTTATCGGTTGTTTCCCAAGAGTGAATAGCTTCTGTTTCAGTTGCAATTTGGCCATAAGGAAATTCATCATTATCTTTAATCAAATTTTTAAATTGAATTTCACGAACAGGAACTCCAATTTCATCAGCAGCTTTTTGAAGTGCAGCTTCTATTGCAAAAAATGCTTGAGGTCCTCCAAATCCTCTAAATGCAGTATTAGGAATTGTGTTTGTTCTGCAACTGTAAACGGTTATTTCTGTGTTAGGAATAAAATAACTTCCGGTTGCATGAAATAATGTTCGTTCAGTAATTGCAGGAGATAAATCTGCAGAAGCTCCGGCATCTTGTGTAAATTCAATATCATAAAATTGAATTTTTAAATCTTCCGATAATCCAATTGTGTATTCGGCAGTGTATGGATGACGTTTACCTGTCATTCGCATGTCATCATGTCTTGCTAAAATCATTTTTACTGGTTTTTGCAAAACAAATGCAGCAAGTGAAACCATCACAGCCCAAGGTGTTGCTTGGTCTTCTTTACCGCCAAAACCACCACCAAGTCTGTTTACATCAACTTCAATTTTATTCATAGGAATATTTAAAATCTTTGAAGTTATGCTTTGTACAGCTGTTGCTCCTTGTGTTGAAGAATATAGTGTTAAGCTTTGGTTTTCTTTAGGAATTGCATAAGAACCTTGTGTTTCAAGATATAAATGTTCTTGACCGCCACTTTCAGTTGTTCCTTTTATAATGTATTTAGATTTTTTCTTACCATCTTCTAAATTTCCTAATTTAAAAGTCCTTGGCGGAGCTATGAATGAACCTTTTTCTTTTGCAACTTTAGCATCGGTAATTGCAGGTAATTCTTCTGCATTAAATTTTATAAGTTTTTTTGCTTCTCTTGCAATTCTCTCTGTTTCTGCAACAATAAATGCAATAGGTTGCCCCATAAAGTGAACTTCATCTTCTGCAAAAAGAGGTTCATCTTGTATAATTGCACCTATTTGATTTTCTCCCGGAATATCTTTATAAGTGAAAATTTTAATTACTCCTGCTAATTTTTCAGCTTCCGAATAATCTATATTTACATTTTTTGCATGTGCAACAGGCGAGTCATAAACTAAACCGTGTAATGTTCCTTGTAGTTCCGGTATATCATCTAAATATATTGATTTGCCTTGTAAATGGCTCTTTGAATCTGTATTTTTCATTTTTATTATTTTTTATTCGAGTTTCAAAATTAATAATTTCTATCAGTAAAATATATTTTTTTATGAAAATTTGACATAATTTTTCTTATTATGAACATATGTGCATAATTTTTGTATTGAGAATATCACTGAAAAAAATAAGAAAAATATAATATGATAAAATTGAGTAACATGAGAACAGTGATTTTTCCATTATTATTTCTGATAGTATTTAAGGTGCAAGCACAAAATAATTTGCAGGGAAAAGTTTTTGATGCTAAAACTAATAATGCTGTACCGGGTGTTGTTGTTTATATACCAAAATTGCACAAAGGTACAATGACAGATGTTAATGGTAAATTTAAAATATCAGGAATTCAACAAAATAATATTGATGTTTCTTTTTCATTAATAGGTTATCAAACAAAGATATTGCATTTAAGTTTAAAAGAAATAAAGGAGCAAATTGAGCTTGGGCTTTTACAACAAGCTTTTGAAACACAGGAGGTTGTTGTGTCTGGTAATAGGTTTTCATTACAGCATGAAACGGCAATTGATATTCAAAGTGTAAAAATAGGATTGCAGTCTGATTTAGAAAGTAATTTCTTGCAATCACTCTCAAAAAAAGCAGGAGTTGATATGATTTCGAAAGGAAATGGATTGCAAAAGCCTGTAATTCGAGGGCTTTCAAACACAAATATTCTTGTTGTTGATAATGGAATAAGAAAAGAGAATTTTCAATTTTCCGAAAATCATCCTTATTTAATTGATGATAACGGACTTGATAGAATTGAAATTATAAAAGGACCTGCATCACTTATGTACGGCTCAGATGCAGTTGGTGGTGTAATTTTTCTTTTACCGGAAAAACCTGCATTGCAAAATACAATTCAAGGAACATATAAAGGCAAATATTCTTTAAATGATGGAGGTTTTGCTACAAGTATTGGAATAAAAGGAGCTAAAAATAAATTTCATACAGGTGCTAATTTTTCATTAAAAAGTTTTGAGGATTTTTACGATGCAAGAGATATTCAAGTTCCAAATAGTAGGTTTAATAATATTTCTGCAAAAGCAAATGCCGGTATTTCTTATAAGTTAGGAAAGTCAGATGTTTATTTTGATTATAATAAAATGAAAATAGGATTAACAGTTGCTTCGGTAATTCCTTTAATAGAAGACAATAGTAGAACTAATGATGTTTGGTATCAAGATTTAGACAGTAAAATACTTGC
>JAADEE010000083.1 GCA_013153575.1 Chlorobiota bacterium | reverse complement strand
GTTACAGCTTTAATTTTAAGTATTGCATTTATAGTTTACTCAAATAATTTAATAGCTCATTATTTTTTACCTGCTGATTTTGTTGAAGATATGCAAAAAAATCATTTAACCGGTAAAATTGTTTATACTTCAATTTTTTTATTAGGAATTAGCACAAGTATTAAAGTTACTCAAAACTGGTACGAGAATGAAAAACAAAAAAATATAATTAAAAATGAGAAACTTAATTCTGAACTTTCATTTTTAAAATCGCAAGTAAACCCTCATTTTTTGTTCAACACATTAAATAATATTTATTCTTTGGCAAATAGAAAATCGGAATATACGGCTGATGCAATTATGAAACTTTCGCATTTAATGCGATATATGCTTTATGATGCAAAAAAGAATAAGGTTGATTTGCAAAACGAAATTAATTATTTAGCCGATTATATTGAATTGCAAAAATTAAGAATGCCCGACAAATCAAAAGTTATTTTTAATATTGAAGGCAATAGCGAAAATATGCAAATAGAACCTATGCTATTAATTCCTTTTGTTGAAAATGCATTTAAACATGGTGATATTTTTTCTGACAATGCTAAAATTGATATACTCTTAAAAATTAAAAATAATGAGTTGTACTTTATGGTTGAAAATAATATTGACATGAAAGCTGTTACAGAAAAAGATGATGTAAATGGTATAGGACTTGACAATTTAAGAAAAAGACTTGAATTATTATATCCTGAAAAACATAAATTTATTATAAAAATTGAAGATGATTTATTTATTTCTTCACTAAAAATAAAATTTAAATAAAGTGGCTAAATTAAACTGCATAGCAATTGATGACGAGCCTTTGGCACTTGATATAATTGAAGATTATATTAAAAAAATAGATTTCTTAAACTTAATAAAGAAATGTTACAGAGCTACTGATGCAATTGAAATTATTCAGAAAGAAAATATTGATTTAATATTTTTAGATATTCAAATGCCGGGAATTACAGGTGTGCAACTTGCAAAAAGCATAAAAAACATTCCACCTGTAATTTTCACAACAGCATATTCAAACTATGCAGTTGAAGGTTTTGAGCTTGATGCAGTTGATTATTTGGTAAAACCATTCACATTTGAACGATTTTTAAAAGCTGTAAACAAAGCCTACGAATTACATAAACTAAAAAATAAAAAACAAATTAGTAATAATTTTATTTTTGTAAAATCTGAATATAAAAATATAAAAGTAAATTTTAAAGATATTCTTTTTATTGAAGGATTAAGCGATTACATTAAAATACACCTAACAAATGGTGAAAAAATACTTTCGTTACAAAGTTTAAAAGCTTTTTTTGAGAAATTACCTCAAAATGACTTTATTAGAATACATAGGTCTTATATTATTTCAATAGACAAAATTAAATCAATACAAAAAAATAGAGTTTTTATTGGAGAAACAGAGCTTTCCGTTGGTGAAAGTTATAAAAATGAATTTATAAACAAAATTGTAAATTACAACTAACATTTTATAAAGCATTAGCCTATTTAATATAAGTGAGATAATAATTTCTAACTTTGTAAAAAATACTAAAAACAGAATAAAAATAAAACTAAAAAATATGAGAAAATTAATAATTGTATCAGTTTCTATTTTTCTATTCTTAGCAGTATCTACTATTATTGCTATGAAATTAAAAAGCATGAAAAAGAAAGATGCTAAAAAAGAAATATTAGAAAAAAAACGATATGTTAAAACAATAACAGTGAAATATGAAGATATTAAATCTAAACTTAAAGAAACAGGAAGAGTTGCATCAAAAAACACAGTAGATTTAAGCACCGAAGTCAGAGGAAAAATATTACAAGGACAAGTTGCTCTAAAAAAAGGACAAAGTTTTAAAAAAGGACAATTACTTATTAAAATTTATAATGAAGAAGCAAAATTAGCACTTCAATCAATGAAAAGTCGTTTTTTAAACTCATTAGCAAATATACTTCCTGATTTAAAAACAGATTTTAACGAAAATTATAACACTTGGTTAAATTTCTTTAAAGAAATAGACATAAAAAAAACAATACCGCAACTTCCTGAAATAAAGTCAAATAAAGAAAAAATATTTCTTGCAAGCAGAAATATCATTGCTGACTATTATTCAATAAAAAGTTCGGAAATAACACTCTCAAAATATTATTTATACGCACCTTTTAACGGAACTTACACAATGGTTTATGCCGAAACAGGAGCTGTTGCAAATCCGGGACAAAAAATAGCAAGCATGATAAGAACCGACAAATTAGAACTTGAAATTCCTATTGAAGTTGAAAATATAAACTTTGTACATAAAGGGCAAACTGTTTCAATAATATCATCTTACGACAACAATGAATTTAAAGGTAAGATAATAAGAATTTCAGACTTTGTAGACCCAAAAACTCAATCAGTTTCTGTTTTTATTGATATTTCGGCACACAAAAATTCAAGAGTTTACCAAGGCGAATATATGACAGCTATTTTTTCTGACATAATGATAAAAGATGCAATTGAAGTACAAAGAGGTGCTGTATTTAACCAAAATGATGTTTATGTTGTTGAAGACGGAAAATTAAAAAAACAAACCGTAAATATTCTAAAAGTAAACGACGAAACTGTTATAATTAACGGTCTTCCGGAAGGAACAAAAATTGTAAACGAAGCACTTATTAATGCTGTTGAAAATATGGAAGTTGAAATTTTAAATTAATGATTAAATGGTTAAACTGTTAAATGATTAAACTGTTAAATGGTTAAAATATTTTTATAATATAAAATAGCAAAAAGTGATTAAATATCTAAAATTAAATGACATATCATCTTACAAAATAGCTTTTAATTTATCAAATTATGTTTGGGAAATTATTATTAATTGGGATTATTTTTCAAAAGATACTGTTGGGAAACAATTTGTAAGAGCAATAGATAGTATTTCTGCAAATATTGCAGAAGGATTTGGACGTTACGGCAAAAAAGATAAAATTAAATTTTATAGATATAGTTTTGGTTCTCTAAAAGAATGTTTTGATTGGAATGAGAAATCTAGAATTAGAAAGCTTTTATCTAACGAAGAATACCAGCATATTTTTACGGAACTTGATAAACTTCCAATAGAAATAAATACTTTAATAAAATATACAAACGAAAAATTAGAAATTTAACATAGCACCACAACATATCTGTTAATCAAATAATCATTTAACAATGAAACCATTCAACAATATAACAATTAAAATATGAGAAAATTAATATCAACATTTATAAAATATCCTATTTATGCTAACATAATAATTGCAGTGTTAGTATTTGGTGGTGGTTTTTCATTAATGAATATGCGACTTGCATTTTTCCCTGAAAGAAGTTCACGAAACATTTACATTAGTGTTTTTTATCCTGGAGCATCCCCAAAAGAAATGGATGAAGGAGTAACTTCAAGAATTGAAGATGCCGTAAGAGCAATTGTTGGAATAAAACAAATAACATCAACATCATCAGAAAACTCATCATTTGTAAACATTGAAACAACCGGTGAATATGATATTGACGAAATGCTTGTAGATGTTAAAAATGCAGTAGATGCAATCAGTTCAATGCCAACTGCTGCTGAAAGACCTATAATTTACAAAAAACGTTCAGTTACACAAGCAATGTATATGACCATTGCCGGAGATGCTGATTTAGAAACCCTAAAAAAACATGCTTACGATATAGAAGCTGACTTTTTACGTTCAGGATTTGTTTCTCAAATTAGCATTAGAGGTTTCCCTGCAATTGAAATTTCAATTGAGGTTACAGAAGAAACATTATTAAAATATAATTTAACTTTCGATGAAATATCAAGAGCTGTTGCATTAAACAATACTGACATTTCAGGAGGAATGATAAAATCTGAT
Source organism: Chlorobiota bacterium (assembly GCA_013153575.1). GTDB lineage: Bacteria > Bacteroidota > Bacteroidia > Bacteroidales > JAADGE01 > JAADGE01. The sequence goes on along the minus strand of JAADEE010000083.1, from coordinate 4,274 downwards.
GAACATGAAATTTTAATACGTTCACGTTCAAGAAATATTGAGCCAAGTAAAATCGGTGAAATAATAGTTAGAGCAAACCCTGATGGAAGTTTTTTAAGGATAAGAGACATTGCTAATATAAAAAGAAAATTTGCAGACGTTTCTAACAAATTAAGATACAACGGAAAAGAAGCAATACAAATAAGTGTTAATAAACTTGCAAATGAAGATTTACAAAAAATATCAGAATACATACATGACTATGTAGATAAATTTAACAAATCACATTCAGATGTAAAAATGTATATAAACTTTGACTTTTTAAGTATGTTAAGAAGTCGTTTAGAGTTATTATACAGAAACGGAGGAACAGGTTTAATACTTGTTTTATTAATGTTAGCATTATTTTTAAATGTTCGTCTTTCATTCTGGGTAGCATGGGGAATTCCTTCAGCATTTTTAGCAATGTTTATTGTTGCTAACCTATACGGAATTACAATAAATATGATTTCATTATTCGGTATGATACTCGTAATAGGTATTTTGGTTGATGATGGAATTGTAATTGGAGAAAATATTTTTTCTCATTTTGAAAAAGGAAAAACACCTATGCGTGCAGCACTTGATGGCACAATGGAGGTTGTTCCTGCTGTTGTAACATCAGTTGTAACTACAATTGTTGCATTTGCACCTCTTTTATTAATAACAGAAGGAGGTATGGAATTTATGTTTGAAATGGCATTTGTTGTAATTTTCAGTTTATTATTTTCATTAGGAGAAGCATTTTTTGTTTTACCTGCACACCTTAGCAGTAAAAAAGTATTAAACAGAATAAAAGGACGCTCTAAATTTAGAACTAAAATTGATAAAGGCATAGCATATTTACGTGAGAAAATATACGGTAAATCTTTAAAATTTACAATAAAATGGAAATGGGTAGCATTCTTTACTCCATTAGCATTAATAATAATAACTGTTGGTTTATATGGAGGAGGATTTATTAAAGCAACAACTTTCCCTGCATTAAGCTTCGACTCTTTTACTGTTGACTTTGCCTTTAAACCCGGTGATGGTGCAAAAAGAACTGACGAATACCTTAAAAAATTCGACAAACTAATTTGGGAAGTTAATGATGAACTAATGAAAGAATATAATGATACATCAACATTTATTGATTATACATTTCAAATATTAGGCTCATCATTTGATGCTCTTGAAAATGGTTCACATGCCGGCTCAATTATGGTTGGATTAAGAGATATGGAAGGAGCTCCTATAACAAGTTTCGATATTAGAAATAGAATCTCAAAAAAGTTAGGGAAACATCCTGAACTTGAAAGATTAAGAGTTGCTGCAAAAGATACACACTGGGGCTCTCCTATTTCTGTAACATTGTTAGGAAAAGATCAAGATGAACTTACAAAAGCTAAGAAATTTCTTAAAGAAAAATTACAAGAAATAGAAGGTTTACAAAACATCTCTGACAATAATGCCGCAGGAATGCAAGAAATTTTAATAAAACTAAAACCTAAGGCATACTTCTTAGGTTTAAATCACAACTCAATTAGCCAGCAAGTCAGGCAAGGTTTTTATGGAGGACAAGCTCAAAGATTACAGAGTGGTAGAGATGAGCTTCGTGTTTGGGTTAGATATCCTAAATCAGATAGAATGACAATCGGGCAATTTGAAAACATGAAAATTAAAACGCCTCTTGGAAATTATCCTGTTTCTGAACTTATTGACTTTAACATAAAAAGAGGACCTGTGCAAATAAAAAGATATAATGGTTCAAGAGAAATAACTATTGAATCAGGTGTTACAGGACCTGATGTAATGGTTCCTCCTATTATGGAAAAAATACAAAATGAAATAGTTCCTGAATTAAAAAGTAAATTTCATGGAATTGAAGTTGATTACAGAGGACAATCAAAGAAAAGCGGAGATGCAATGAGAGAAATGATAAGTTTTTTCATTATTGCAATAGTTATAATTGTTATAATATTAATTCTTCATTTTAGATCAACATGGCAAGCCTTAATTATACTTATGATGATACCATTAGGTTGGCTTGGAGGAATTTGGGGACATGGAGTTGAAGGCATTCCTGTATCAATGTTAAGTTTCTTTGGTTTAGTTGCTCTTTCAGGAGTTATAATTAATGATGCCGTTGTTTTCTTATCTAAATACAACAGTTTATTACTTGAAGGTTACAAAGTTGAAGATGCTGTATATGAAGCAGGTTTATCACGTTTCAGACCTATAATTCTTACAACAATTACAACATCAGTTGGTTTATATCCTATTATTTTTGAGAAAAGTTTTCAAGCACAAATGCTAATACCTATGGCTGTTTCATTAGCTTATGGTGTTTTTATTGGAACTGCATTTATTTTAATGTTTTTTCCTGTACTAATTTTATGCTTAAATGATATACGTGTTTATTCAAGATATTTATGGACCGGTAAAAAACCAACAAACGAAGAAGTTGAAGTTGTAATTAAAAACAGTAAAAGAATAATTGAATAAAATACATTGTTTCATTGCTAAAATAAATTTAATTTTAGCAATGAAACAATTTAACAATTAATTTAATAAAAATGAGAAAAATAATAACACTATCAATATCAATATTAATTTTCATAACTTCAAATGCTCAAAACGACAGCACAATTCAAATAAGTTTAGATGATGCAATTATAAAAGCATTAGAACATAACTATCAAGTTTTAATTGGCAAAAAAGATTTAGAGATTTCTAAAAATAATAACTCGTGGGGAAAAGCAGGAAGATACCCAACTGTTACAATTGGAGCAAACCAAGCAAACAGGTTCAGTAATACTGAAAATTTAATTACAGGAAATAGAGATGATATACTTACAAATTCCATTATGCCAAATTTAAATGCTCAAATGATTTTATTTAATGGATTTGCAATTAAATTAAACAAACAGAATTTAGATATTTATGAAAAAATATCAGAAACTAGTCTTCGTATGACTCTTGAAAATACAATTACAGATGTTACAGCAGCTTATTACTCTGTAATTTTAGAAAATGAAAAATTAAAAGTATCAAAAAAACTAATGGACCTGTCAAAAGACAGATATGAATACATTAAACTAAAAAAAGATTTAGGAGTAGCTGTTACTTATGATGTTTTGCAATTCAAAAATAACTTTTTAACAGACAGCACAAATTATTTAATGCAATTAATGAATAAAAAAACTGCAATAAGAGAACTTTCAAAAACATTAGGCGACAAAAATCTAACCGAATACATTCCAACAGATGATTTTATTATAAGCAATACAACTTATCCGCTTGGCGAATTAGAAACATTAATGCTCGAAAACAATTCTACATTAAAAGCTCAATATTTAAATGCTGAAGTTGTTGAAAATAACATAAAACTTGCAAAAAGTTCATTATACCCTTCACTATCACTTGGTGTTGGTGCAGACTATACAAATACAAATTTAAAATATTACGATCCTAGTATGACTACATCTTCATACAACTACGGAGCTTATGCAAACCTAAATTTATCATACACAATCTTTAACGGAAATAATAGAAAACGAAATATTAACAATGCTAAAATTGAAGCTGAAAAATTACGCTTAAAAACCGAAGAACTTGAAATGGTTATGAAGAATAACCTATACACAATTTGGCAATTATATGAAAACAGAAAACAACTTGTTAAAGTTGCAGAAGAAAATTACAAAGCCGCTAAACTAAATTTAGATATTGCTAGTGAAAAATTTAATAGTGGAGCAATTAGTTCATTCAATTACAGAGATATACAAAATATGTTTTTGAATACTTCTTATTCATTTTTACAGGCAAAATATAATCTTATTTTAACAGAAAATGATTTAAACAAATTAACAGGAAGCATTTTAAAGAAGTAATTCATAAATTACATTAAGGTAACTGAATTTTATTTATTAAAGGATTTGCATAAATACCATAATAAATTTTTTCTAAAATATCATTATCACCCTCAATTGAATCAATAATGCGTTTACACTGAAAACGCATTTTTGTTTCATTACCTTTCATATATTTTTCTTCACGTAAGCATTTTTCAGAATTATTTTGAATATCAAATGCTATATAATTATTTTTATTAAGCTTATAATTATCATAAATACGTTTATCAATAAGATTAGCAAGTTTTATATAATTAATACTTTTGTTTGCCGAATTATCAAATTTACTTAAATCTGTGTTTATTTCATCGCAAAAAGTAACATTTACTTTACCTTTTAAATTGTATAACCCACGTCCCA
>JAADEE010000241.1 GCA_013153575.1 Chlorobiota bacterium | reverse complement strand
AATAGTTTTTTCTTGTTCGCCCAAAATATAATCCGAACCATAATATGCGGCTCCTCCTAAAATAGCTAATACTAAAATTACAATTATTATTTTTTTCATGATTTTATATTTTAAATTTCAACTTTTAAACCATCATAAGCAGGCAAAACATTGCCCGGTAATTCTTCAATTAAATCTTTATAAAATCCTAACTTATGACTTATGTGTGTTAAATATGCTTTCTTTGGTTTAACTTCTTCAATAATTTGCAATGATTGATTTAAACTAAAATGTGATACGTGCTCTTTTCTTCTTAAAGCTGTAATTACAAGTAAATCAAGATTTTTCAACTTTTCCTTTTCTTCGGCACTAATATAATTCATATCTGTAACATAGGCAAATTTGCCTATTCTAAAACCAAATACATCTAAAAAATGATGCGTTCCTCGTATTGGAATAACTTCAATATCATCTATTAGAAACTTCTTATTTTCAATAATTTTAAAGTTCATTTTAGGAATTCCGGGGTAATCTTTTCTTTCAACAACATAAGCAAAATCTCGCGACTGCAATAAATCACAAACACGTTTTTCAGCATAAATATCCATAGGTCTTTTTTGTATGTAATTGAATGCTCTAACATCGTCAAGTCCGCCTATATGGTCTTTATGCTCATGTGTTAAAAGTATTGCATCAAGTTTTACAATTTTTTCTCTTAACATTTGTTGCCTAAAATCAGGACCTGCATCAATTAAAATATTTTTACCACCAACAGAAATCAATGCAGAACTTCTTAAACGCTTATCTTTGCTATCCGAAGATTTGCAAATATCACATTCACAGCCTATTAATGGCACTCCTTGCGATGTTCCCGTTCCTAAAAAAGTTATTTTCAAAGTTTTTATTTTATTTAAATTCTAAATATCACGCTAAATTACTAATTTTGAAACTTATAACAAATTGATTTTAATAAATTAGATTGTTATTTAATATTTTAGAAAAAAACATTATAATTTTTAGTTCTTTTATCTTGATATTTAGGACTAAAAAACATTTATAAAAAATGAAAGGAAAAATATATTTAATACCAACCACACTTGGTGAAAGCGAAATTTCATCAGTAATACCACAAAATGTAAAATCAATAATTGAAGAACTTAATGTTTTTATAGTTGAAAACATACGAACTGCAAGACGTTACATTCGCAAAGTTTCAGCAACAAAAGTTATTGATGATATTACTTTTTTTGAACTAAACAAACATACCGACAATAATAAACTTTCAAGTTTTTTACAAGCTGCTATTGAGGGCAAAAGTATAGGAATAATATCGGAAGCAGGAAACCCCGGCATTGCCGACCCCGGTGCATCAATTGTTAGTATTGCTCATAGAAAAGGTTTACAAGTTGTGCCATTAGTAGGACCATCTTCAATTTTACTTGCTCTTATTTCATCAGGACTTAATGGGCAAAATTTTGCATTCAATGGTTACCTTCCTGTTAAGCAAAACGAAAAAATTAAAAAAATTCAGTTTCTTGAGAATAGGTCAAAAAAAGAAAATCAATCACAAATTTTTATGGAAACTCCATACAGAAATATGAAAATGCTTGATGATATTTTTTCTTCTTGCAAAAAAAACACTCTTCTTTGCATAGCAACGGACATTACCCTTGAAACAGAATTTATTCAAACAAGAACTATTTCTGAATGGAAAAAAAATAAACCTCAAATTAATAAACGCCCAACTATTTTTATTTTGCAAGCAATTTAATTCTTATATAAAACTTTCTTTAAAATAATATTTGAACTTTTCTTTAACTTCGTTAAAATCAACTTCTTTACCTAACTCATTTTTTATTGATGTTGCTCCCTTGTTTGTAAACCCGCAAGGATTAATATGATTAAAATAAGATAAGTCGGTATTTATATTTAATGCCAAACCATGCATAGTAATTCCTTTGCTTACTTTAACTCCCATCGCACAAATTTTTCTTTCTGTTGTTTTTCCAACATCTAACCAAACACCAATATTCCCATCACTAATTTCACCTTTGACATTAAACTCTTTTAACAAATTAATTATCAAATATTCAAGCTTGTAAATATAATCTTTAATACCTATATTGAAATTTTTCAAATCAACAATAGGATATACAACCAACTGACCATAACCATGATAAGTAATATCCCCTCCTCTATCAGTTTTAAAATAAGTTGCATTTATTTTCTTTAAGAAATCATCATTAATTAAAAGATTATTTTCATTTCCGCTTTTTCCGATTGTATAAACATGAGGATGTTCGCAAATTAAAACATCATTAACATTTTCAATTTCAGAAGTCTTATTTTTTATTTTCTTATAAAATAATTCTTCCTGAATTTGCAAAGCATCACCATAATCAATAGTTCCTAAATCTTTAAATGTTAATTTATTACTCATGTTAACTTTATACGTTTTTAAACATTCTATAATTAAAACTAAATTTAATATATTTGCGAAAGTAGTTAAAATAACAATTTTTACAATAATCAGATAAACATAAAAAATGGATAAATTACTTTTATTAGGAGACGAAGCAATAGGACAAGCTGCAATTGATGCAGGTTTATCGGGCGTATATGCCTATCCCGGCACTCCTTCAACAGAAATTACCGAATACATACAAAAAAATAAAGTTGCAAAAGAAAAAGGAATTCATAGTGAATGGGCTGCAAACGAAAAAACTGCAATGGAGGCTGCAATTGGAATGTCTTACGCAGGAAAACGTTCAATGGTTTGTATGAAACATGTTGGACTTAATGTTGCTGCTGATGCTTTTATGAACTCTGCAATAACTGGTGTTAATGGAGGAATGCTTGTAGTTGTTGCTGATGACCCATCTATGCACTCATCACAAAATGAGCAAGATTCAAGATACTTTGCAGACTTTGCCTTAATTCCAATTTTAGAACCTTCAAATCAGCAAGAAGCTTATGACATGATTTATGATGGTTTTGAATTATCAGAGAAATTTAACACCCCAATTCTTGTAAGAATAACAACAAGACTTGCACATTCACGTGCCGGAATTTTAAGAAAATCACCAAAAGAAGAAAATAAAAATTCTTTACCAACAAATTTAAAACAATTTGTTTTACTTCCTTCAATTGCAAGAAAAAATTATAAAGTTCTTATTGGAAATCAAGTTCATTTTGAAAAAGCATCAGAAGAGTCAACATACAATAAATACATTGATGGGAAAGATAAATCATTAGGAATTATTGCAGCAGGAATTTCGTATAACTATCTTTTAGAAAATTATGAAGATGGAAATGTGCCATATCCTGTTGTAAAAATTGGACAATATCCTCTTCCTTCTGATATGATAAGAAAACTTTATGAAGAATGCGACGAAATTTTAATTTTAGAAGATGGTTATCCTTTCATTGAAAATAAAATGACAGGTGTTTTGGGTGATAAAAAAATAAAAGGTCGCCTTACCGGAGATTTACCTCGTGATGGAGAGCTTAATCCGAACCATGTTGCTGTTGCATTAGGTTTAGAAAAAGCAAAAGAAGACTATGTTGCAGAAGTCATAGCCCCTCGCCCACCGGCTTTATGTCCCGGTTGCGGACATACCGATGTTTTTTTAGCACTAAACGAAGTTATGGCAGATTACGGTCCGGGCAGAGTTTTTTCTGATATTGGTTGCTATACACTTGCTGCACTTCCGCCTCTAAATGCAATTAACACTTGTGTAGATATGGGAGCATCAATTCCTATGGCAAAAGGTGCTGCTGATGCAGGAATGAAGCATGTTGTTGCTTTTATTGGAGATTCAACTTTTACACATTCAGGAATGACCGGCTTGTTAGATTGTGTTTATGAAAAAACACCTATTACTGTAATTATTTCTGATAATGATACAACAGGTATGACCGGAGGACAGGCATCTCATGCTGAACATGTTCTACATCAAATATGTAAAGGTTTAGGAGTTGAAGAAGAACACATACGAAGTTTTATTCCTTTAAGAAAAAATCATGACGAAGCTGTGAAAATTCTTAAAGAAGAAATTGAATATGAAGGTGTTTCTGTAATTATTCCTCACAGAGAATGCGTAAGAACCCTTGAAAGAAAGAATAAAATGAAAATTAAAGCAAAAAAGATAAATTAAATTTAATTTCACGCAAAGTTATAATATGAAAACTTTATTTTGCATGAAGTAAAAATATAAAAAACATGAAATCAGACATAATATTATCAGGAGTAGGCGGACAAGGTATTTTGTCAATTGCTGCTACAATAGGAACAGCTGCTTTACAAAGCGGTCTATACATGAAACAATCAGAAGTTCACGGAATGAGCCAAAGAGGTGGTGATGTTTCTTCAAATATGAGAATATCAGATAAACCTATTGCATCAGATTTAATTCCTAAAGGCAAAGCCGATGTTATAATTTCAGTTGAGCCAATGGAAGCATTAAGATATATTTCTTATCTGAAACCTGACGGATGGTTAATAACAAACTCTAAACCATTTAACAACATTCCAAATTATCCTGACATTGAAGAAATTTATAAAGAAATAAAGAAAGTTAAAAATCATATAATTGTTGATGCTGATGCTATTGCAAAAGAACTGAAATCAATTCGTTCTTCAAACATTGTTATGCTTGGTGCAGCATCACCATATATTGACATGGATTACGAAAGTTTCAAAAAAGCATTAAAAACAATTTTTGGAGCAAAAGGGCAAGATATTGTTGATAAAAACATTCTTGCATTAGATAAAGGTAGAGAATTTACTTTAAGTCAAAAATAATGACAAAAAAACAAATGCAAAAATTAATAAGGCGGGTATCATTGTATCCGCCTTATTTGGGTGCAGGAATAAAACTTAAAGAGTTTAATGACGATTTTACAAAATTTGTTGTTCAATTAAAAATGCACTGGTTTAACAGAAATATTTACGGAACTCATTTTGGTGGTTCATTATATGCAATGTGCGACCCGTTTTTTGTATTTATTGTTTTAAATTATCTTGGAGAAGAATATATTGTTTGGGATAAATCGGCAAAAATTGATTTTAAAAAAGCTGAAAATAAAACAGTAACAGCAACTTTTGAAATTAGCAAATCTAAACTTCAAGAAATTAAAGAAGAAATTAATAATGTTGGTAAGAAAACTTTTTTCTTCACAACAACTATTACAAATGGTAAAAACGAAACTATTGCAACTGTTGAAAAAGAAATTTACGTTAGAAAAAAGGACTTTTCATTTGAATAAAAAGTCCTTCTTAAATTAAAGCTATTTTAATGTTTTAACTTCAAAATCATCGAAATAACTAACTGCGTCAGCTTTTGTCCATAAACCTACTTTGCCTGCTTCGGTAAATGTTGTATCTTTTACTTGAAATATTTGTTTACCATTAAGATAAACTGAAAATAAATCATCTTTAACTGTAAGTTTCAATGTATTCCAATCGTTGCCTAAAGGTTCAACATCAACACCATAAGTTCTTCCTTTACCAAGAACAGGCAAATCAGTTCTTTTTCCATTTTTAACTTTATAAAGAACAACATTATCTTCCAAAGGATTAGCTCTTACAACATAATAATTATCTTTATCAATAAATCGCCAAATAAAACCACCGCCTTGATCCATCCTGCCTTTTACACCTTTCATTTTAACTGAAAGCTCTACATTTTTTGCTTTAAAATTATCAAAAACAACATCATTAAAATGATAATTACTACTTCCTTGCGAAAGTTGTGCAAGAACCTTGTTTCCATTATCATCAACAATTTTCCATTCTGTATGGTCGCCTCTACCTGTGTAATATTCCGACCAATCGGCAGGCAATTTTCCAACTTCATAATTTTCAAAATCAAAAATGGTATCATTCATTAATTCCGGAAGTTGTTTAACAATTTCAAGGTTCTTTTTTGTTTCTTCCTTTGTGTTTGTTTCAGCTTGATTGCAACTTATAAATGCAATTAAAATTAGTGTGATAATGCTTACTTTTTTCATTTTTAAATCTTTAAATTATATAATTTTATGATGATAGTCATCGCATCAATGTATTAAATTGATTTGTTTTAAAATCGAAAAAATACTTATTGTTTAAAAACAAATTGATACGATGACTTTTTTAATTTATATTTTATCAATTTTATGCAAATAAGAAATATTGTTTACTTTGTAAGATACCCTGCGGGTTAAAAAAAACCGCAGAGTATAATTTATTGTAAATCAATATTCCAAAAAGTATTTAACATATTCATTATTTGATTTTTTAATTTCTTCGGGTGTTCCTTCATCTTCAATTTTGCCATCATTCAAAACAACAATACGGTCTGCAATTGTAAATGTTTCTCTATGGTCGTGAGTAACATACACAATTGTAATATTAAATTCGTGTTTTAATTTTACGATATGTTCAAGTATCTTTCTTTTAAGTTTTACATCTAAATTTGTAAGAGGTTCGTCCATTAACAAAATTGCAGGTTGCAAAACCAAAGAACGCGATATTGCAACAAGTTGCTGTTGTCCACCAGAAAGTTGATGCGGATATTTTTCTGCTTGTTCTTCAATACCAAAAAAAGTAAGTATTTTAAAAACCTTTTCTTTTATATTTTTTTCTTTTTTTTCGCTCAAAGCGAAAGCAATATTTTTATAAACCGTAAAATGCGACCAAAGTGCTAAATCTTGAAATACAAAACCTATATTTCTTTTTTCAGATGAAACTATAATTTTTGAATTATCAGTAAATGTTTCATTATTTACAATTATTTTTCCATTCTGTGGAATTTCAAGTCCGGCAATAAGTCGTAGTATTGTTGTTTTTCCGCTTCCTGAACTTCCTAAAAGGCAAGTAAGTTTATTTGCTTCAATATTCAAATCTAAATTTTGAAGAACTTTATTCTTTCCGTAAGAATGTGATATGTTTCTTAATTCTATCAAATTAGTATTAGTAAGTTTTCTTAAAAGAAGCTTAAATCAGTATTCTATATTTTTTATCTTCAAAAATAAGAAATAAAAAAACGAAATAAGCAAAATTGTAACAGAAAACACAATTAATGTCATTGAACTTGTTAACGATTGTGTTGCATTTGCCGAAATAGTAAAAACTTTTATAGGCATAATTTCAGTTCCGGGAGGATATAGCATTATGCTTGTTCCTAATTCTCCAAAACTTAAAATAAATCCAATAATAAATGTTGCAAACAAAGCAGAAGATATTTGAGGAAGTAAAATTTTAAATATACGAGAAAACGATTTTATTCCCAGAACTTTTGCAGTTTCTTCCATTGATTTAGAAATTTGCTTTAATGAATTACCAATTATTTTAGAAGATATAAATGCAAACTTACCAACATATGCAATAACAATTAGAGCTGTACTCGAATAAATGAAATTCAAAAAACTTTGGTTATAAAATTTAATAAAACTTATGCCTAAAACTATTGATGGAATTGCAAAAACAAACAACAACAGCCAATCAAATGTATTTTTATTTTTTTGATTTACAGAATGATATGCAGAAACAAAACCGACTACAACAATTATTATCGCACCTATAAATGCCAACAAAAACGAATTTAAAAACGTAGGTTTTAACAGTTCAAATGCTTTCACAAAATCACTTGTTACATTTTTAAAAGATTGAATAAATAGAATTATAAAAGGTAAAATTACCGAAATTAAAAACCAAAATAAAAGAAATACAAATGCAAAAATATTTAAGTTTTTAATATCATAAATTTTATTGCTTGTACCTTTTGTTCCTATTGAAAGAAATGGTGCATCAGCAAGATGTTTTTTTTCAGCAAATAAAAGTAAAATACAAATTGCAACTAAAAACAAGGATTGCAAAATTGCAAGTGAATGATTATAAAATGCCGAAAATTGTGTAAAAATTTCAGTTGTAAAAACTTTAACTCCTAAAAATGCAGGTACTGAAAATTCAGAAATTGCAAAAATAAAAACCAACACAAAAGATGTTATCAATGCTGGTTTTATAAGTGGTAAAATTATTTTAAAAATTACTCTTCTTAAATTTGAAACCAGTAATCCGCTTTCTTCAATTTGCGAATTTACATTTGATAATGCACTCCCAATTATCAACATTGATAAAGGTGTAAAAATAATTGTAAGAATAAAAATTACACCAAAATACGAACTTATTAAATTTGAATTTCCAAAAAAGAAGTAAAAAAAATCTTTCCAAGCAACTGCC
>JAADEE010000063.1 GCA_013153575.1 Chlorobiota bacterium | reverse complement strand
TCAAGTTTCTGAAAATCATCAAAAGTAATGGTTTCTTTTATTGTCGGAAGTTTAACATTCTCTTTTGCGTTTTCTTCTTTTGTTTTAAGAAGTTTATTTATTTGATATTCAATTTCTTTATCTTCAATTTTAGGAAATAAAAGCTCAGGATTATTAATTTCATGTCCGGGGTTTATAATTTCAGTTCCTGCATCTTCCCACGAAATTTTATCAATATTTAAAAGTTTTAAAAGTTTTTTTGCAGAGAATGGCATAAATGGTTCTGCCAAAATTGCCAAGTTTGCAGTAAGTTGAAGTGATACATACATTATTGTTTTAACACGTTCAGCATCAGTTTTTATTAAATGCCAAGGTTCTGTATCTGCCAAATATTTATTGCCTGTTCTGGCAAGTTGCATTACTTCTTTTAATGCTTCACGAAATTTATAATTTTCAATATTTTTCTCAATATTTGCTTTTATTGTTTTAATTTCTGAAAGAACAGCTTTGTCTTCTTCAGTTAAAGTACTTGGTGAAGGAACAATTTTGTCGTAATATTTTTTTGTAAGAACAAGTGTTCTGTTTACAAAGTTTCCGAAAATGTTTACAAGTTCACTGTTATTTCTTTCTTGAAAATCTTTCCATGTAAAATCGCTGTCTCTTGTTTCTGGTGCAATTGCTGTAAGTACATAACGTAAAACATCTTGTTTGTCTTTAAAATCTTCAAGATATTCGTGAAGCCAAACTGCCCAATTTCTTGAAGTTGAAATTTTATCATTTTCAAGATTTAGGAAAGCATTTGCCGGAACATTATCAGGTAAAATGTAAGAACCTTCTGCTTTAAGCATTGAAGGAAAAATTATACAATGAAAAACAATATTGTCTTTCCCAATGAAATGAACGAGTTTTGTGTCTTCATCTTTCCAATATTTTTCCCAATCATCAGTAATTTCTTTTGTTGCCGAAATGTAACCAATCGGTGCATCAAACCAAACATAAAGCACTTTGCCTTCGGCATTTTCAACAGGAACAGGAACTCCCCAATCTAAATCACGAGTTACAGCTCTTGGATGAAGTCCGGAATCTAACCACGATTTGCATTGTCCGTAAACATTTGGTTTCCATTCTTTGTGGTCTTCAAGTATCCATTTTCTTAGAAATGGTTCATGTTTATCTAAAGGTAAATACCAATGCTTTGTTTCTTTTAAAGTAAGTTCACCACCACTAATTGTTGATTTTGGGTTTATTAGTTCAGTAGGACTTAATGTGCTTCCACATTTTTCGCATTGGTCGCCATAGGCATCTTCGTTTCCGCATTTAGGACAAGTGCCTTTTATGTAACGGTCTGCTAAAAACTGATTTTCTTGTTTGTCGAAGTATTGTTCTGTTGTTTTTTCAATAAATTCACCTTTGTCGTATAAAGTTTTAAAAAATTCTGATGCTGTTTTATGATGAATTTCTTTACTTGTTCCTGAATAAATATCAACAGAAATACCAAATTCTTCAAAAGATTTTTTTATTATGTTATGATACCTGTCAACAATTTCTTGAGGAGTAACACCTTCTTTTTTAGCTTTTAGTGTAATTGGTACACCATGTTCATCAGAACCACAAACCCATTTTACATCTTCTCCTTTTAGTCTTAAATATCTGACATAAATATCTGAAGGAATATAAACCCCTGCCAAATGTCCAATGTGTACAGGCCCATTTGCATAAGGAAGGGCAGATGTTACCATATATCTTTTATAATTTTTCATATCTTTATTTTAATTTTCAAATACTATATATTTCAAAAATAAGTTGTTAATTTTTTGTTTTAGTGTAGAATAATTATTTGTTTTTTATCAAATAACTGACAAAAATATCTTTTTTTCAATAAAAAAACTAAATTATGGCAATAATGTCATATTTTTTTATGTTATTTGCAGAAAATTTAAAAAGGCATATATTTTGATATGCCAAAGTGAATTAAAAAGAATAATTAAATAAATTAATATATTAAAATGGCAAAAGTAGAATTTTTAACAGAAGAAACTTTTAAACAAAAAGTATTCGATTTCGAAAAAAATAAAGATTGGAAATTTGAAGGAGATGTTCCTTGTATGATTGATTTTTATGCAGACTGGTGTCAACCTTGTAAAATGGTTGCTCCAATTCTTGATGAATTACAAGAAGAATATGGCGATAAAATAAATATCTATAAAATAGATACAGAAGCAGAAAGAAACCTTGCAGGAATGTTCGGTATTCAAAGTATTCCATCGTTATTATTTGTTCCTAAAGAAGGACAACCACAAATGGCAGTAGGAGCTTTACCAAAAGAAACTTTTGAAAAAGCAATTGCTGATGTTTTAGGAGTAGAAAAATAAGACTAAAATTAAATATTTTAAGCCGTTGTAAATCAACGGCTTTTTTGTATCTGCTACTTTTTGAGTGTATATAATGGTATTGTTGAAATATTTTGGTATAATTATCGTTATTTAATTATTGGATTAACCTAAAAATAAAACTAAATGAAAAAGATTACTTTTTTATTATTTTTTGTATTTAATTTGTTTTATTCTAATTCTCAAAACATTACAACTTTAAATTATGATACGTTTAAACAAAAAGTTTGGGATTATAAGAAAAATACAGAATGGAAATTTAAAGGGCAGAAGCCTACAATTATCTTTTTTTATGCAGATTGGGTAAATGTAAATAATGATTTAGAAACGAATTTGAAAAAAATACAACAAGAGTACGGAGAAAAACTTAATATTTATAAAGTTAATTATGATAAAATACCTAATATTGTAAATAAACTTAAAATTAGAGTTTTCCCTACTTTATTGTTTATTAGTTCTGATGGAAATTATAAACATGTAACTAATTACAGAAATAAAGAGCAAATTGAAAATTTGATTCTAAATATTTTGAAAGTAGAAAAATAGTAAATATTATTTATTGAAAATTAAAGTTACCCATTGCGGTAACTTTTTTTATTTAAGTTAAAAAATGAAAGCAGATATAATTACAATAGGAGATGAGCTTTTAATAGGTCAAATAACTGATACAAATTCGCAATGGATTGCAGAACAATTAAATTTAATTGGTTTTGAAATAAGGCAAATAACATCTGTTTCAGATGATAAAAAGCATATAAAAAAAACATTAGATGATGTGCTTGATTATGCAAATCTTGTTGTTATTACAGGAGGTTTGGGACCTACAGAAGATGACTTAACAAAGGAAACTTTGGCAGAATATTTTAATTCTGAACTTAAACTTAATGAAGATGTTTTGCAAGATGTAAAAGACTTTGTTCAAGCAAAAGGTTTTGACTTAAATGAAAGAAATATAAAACAAGCAGAAGTTCCTACTAATTGTAAAGTTTTAAGAAATAAAAATGGTACTGCTCCGGGTATGTGGTTCGAGAAAAATGAAAAGGTTATTATTTCATTACCTGCTGTACCTTTTGAAATGAAAGAACTTGTTGAAAGGCAAGTTATACCTAAATTGAAAGATAGATTTAAACTTTCAAATGTAATTCATAAAACTATTTTAACTTATGGAATCCCGGAATCAAGTTTGGCAGAAATTTTATCGGATTGGGAGCAAAAATTACATAAAAAAATAAAACTTGCATATTTGCCATCTCCTGAAAGGATTCGCTTGCGTTTTAGTATGGTTTGTGATGATAAAGAAAAAGCAAATTCTATTATAAATAAAGAAATTGAAAAACTTAAAGGCATAATTGGTAAAGCAATATTTGGTGAAGGAGATATGTATTTAGAAGAAGCGGTTGGAAAACTTCTTAAAGAAAAAGGAGCTACATTATCAGTTGCAGAAAGTTGTACTGCAGGAAATGTTTCGCGGTTAATAGCTTCCATACCGGGAAGTTCTGAATATTTTAAAGGTGGTGTTGTTTCATATTCAAATGAAATTAAAAATAAACAATTAGGAGTTGCTCAAAATTTACTTGATGATTTTGGAGCAGTAAGTAAACAAGTTGTTGAAGCAATGGTAACAGGACAAAGAGAATTGTTTGATACCGATTTTTCAATTGCAATTTCAGGAATTGCAGGACCCGGAGGAGGAACTGCAGAAAAACCTGTTGGTACAACATGGATTGCTGTAGCAAGTAAAGATGGGGTAATTTCAAAAAAATATACTTTTGGAAAAAGAAGGTTGCTAAATGTTAGATTTGCAAGTTCAAAGGCTTTAGATATGCTAAGGAAATATATTTTAGGATATTATGAAGATTAACTTTTTTTGAATATGTTTGTTTATATATAGTCTATAATAAGTGGATATGAAGTTTAATATATTAAGCATTATTGTATTTATATTATTTCAAGGTTGTAACCGCTTAACAAAAGTACCGGATAATTCTATATTAGTTTCTAAATTTAGAGTATTAGATGAATTTATAAGTCCTGAAAACATAAATTGTTCAGATACTTCGGTACCATTCTTAGAAATGAAAGAATTTGATTGTTCTTTTTCTGTTGAAGATTTTGAATTTGATATCGAACGTAAATATTTAATAGATGATAAAGGTAAATTAGTAAAATATTTTAAATATCTTTCAGAAGCTCCTATCTCATATTCTATAAATGAATTAAATGATGATTTAGAATTTAGAAAGTATGAAAATATTGACAGTTTTGTTATAAAAATATCTAAAAATAGAGCTAATATTATTGATGGAAAAGATACTTTGAAAATTGAAAGAATATTTAAAAAAGAGAAATTGATATTAATCGAGAAAGGATACAAAAATGAAATTAAAGGACGTAGAATATTATATGAATATAGAAGTGATTTATATTAGTAATTAACTGTTTCTTGAAATTAAATTCTCAATATCACTCCTAACACGTAAAAGAAGTTCATCTTCAGTCATTTTGCTAATTTCTTCTGCAGAAATAATTTTGCCGAATTTTATTGTAATTTTTCCCCAATTAAATAATAAAGAACCTTTATGGTTTATGTTGTAAAGTCCCGATATTCCCATAGGAATTATTGATGTGCCTGCTTCTTTTGCTAAATGAAATGGAAGTTTCTTGAAACGTTTTAATTTTCCATCTGTTGTTCTTCCGCCTTCAGGGTAAATTAATATTGAGTTTCTTTTTTGCAAAACATCTTTTGCTTTCATCATGCTGGTATATGAGCTTTTTGCATTTTTTCTGTTTACAGGAATATTACCCCATTTTGTAATTATTTTTCCATATAATGGCCATTTAAAATGGTCTTCGGCTTCTAAGGCATTAATAATGTGTGGTGTATATGCAAACATTAAAGGTGCATCTAAAATACTAACATGATTTGGCATGTATAAATAATTTTTACTTGTATCAATTTCTTCTTCATATTCAAGTTTAACTTTTATAAACATTAGAATAAAAAATATTTTAAGCAACACTTTATAAATTTTATAAATTTTTTCCCTTGGCAAAAAGGACATTAAAATAATTATAAAACTGCTAACTATTATAAAGTAAGGAACAACAACAAGTAAAATATAAAATGAGTAAATGTATTTCATTGTTTGTATAAATTTGTTATCATGTTAATTCCTCCTTTAATGCATTCAATACTAAAAGGTGTTTTGCCAATAAGTTCACCATCGGGTGATAAAATTTTTGGTTTTGATGTTTCAATAGTAATATTTTTTGCTTGCATTGTTTTTACAAATTCTGTTTTTACATGTTCGCCTGAAAATATTTTTGTAAAGGTTTTTAGTAAATTAATTCTGCCAAGTTTATTTAAAATAATTAAATCTAATTTGCCATCATTAATTTTTGCATCGGGTGCCATTAGGTAGTTGCCTCCTGTGTATTTTGAGTTTGATATTGCAACTAAAACATTTTCCATATCATAAGTTTCACCATCTGCAGTTAACTTCATTTTATATGTTGATAACATTAAAGTTCTGTATAAAACACCTATTGTGTATGCAAATTTGCCTAAGAATTTAAACTTGCTTGCAGTAACAACAACATCAGATGTAAAACCAAATCCTAAAGTATTAGCATAATACATTTCTTTACCTTCGCTTGTGAATTTTGCAATATCGAAAGGCTTTGTTTTTGATTTGCTAATTATTTCAACATATTCATCTAATGAATATTCTTTATCATAAATATCTCTTGAGAGAGAATTGCCGGTTCCAATGGGTAAAACTCCAAAGTTTATATCAACTCTGTTTTTGTTTTGGAAGTAACCGTTTAAACTTTCGTAGAAGGTTCCGTCGCCACCAACTGTAATTATAGAATTGAATTTGGTTAAATCAGCTTCCTTAACTATTTCAATTGCATGTCCTATATGTTTTGTGAAGTTTATTTCAGCATTAATGTTATATTTTAAAAATGAATTGTTTATTTCTTCAACATGGTTAGCGGCTTTACCACCACCTGCTTTTTTGTTATAGATAACTAATACATTCATATAAAATGAGTTAAATTATTTTTTTTCTTAAAGAAAAATAAAATATAAGGCAACAATATAATTATTTTTTCCAGAAACTTGGTGAAAAAAGAATAAGAACTGTAAAAAGTTCAAGTCTTCCAACAAGCATTAAAAATGATAGAAACCATTTGCCAATTGCAGGAACATTGTAGAAGTTTCCGGCAGGACCTTGTTCTCCCAAACCGGGACCAACATTTCCTAAACTTGTAATAACTGCACCCATTGATGATTGTAAGTCAAGCCCAATTGCCGACATTACAATTGTTCCTCCAACAAAAATTGATACATATAAAACTATGAATGCTAATATGTTAGTTATAATTTGAGGCTTTACTGTGCTATGGTTAAAACGTACAGGAATTATTGCATGAGGGTGAATTAAACGTTTAAATTCGGCAACACTGTTTTTCATTAAAAGAACAATACGCATAAATTTTATTCCGCCACCTGTTGAACCTGCTGAGCCTCCAAAAAACATTGAAATAAAAAGTATTGTTATAATGAATGGAAACCATTTTAAGTAATCGGCAGTTGCATAACCTGTTGTTGTTATTAGTGATACAACTTGAAATAATGAATCTCTAAATGATTTTTCAATTCCTAAGTTTGAAGTATTGTAAAGAACAATTGCAGAAACTATCGATATTAGTAAAATAAATCCTAAATAATATCTGAATTCTTCATTATGAATTATTTTTTTGAATTTAAGTTTGAAACCAAAGTAAGCTAATGTGAAATTTGTACCTGCAATAAACATAAAAAGTATAATTACGTATTGGATATATGCAGAATCCCAATGAGCAATACTTGCTTGTTTTGTTGAATATCCGCCTGTTGCCATAGTTGTGAAAGAATGGTTCACTGCATCGAATAAATCCATTCCTCCAAAAAGTAATAATGTTGTTTCTGCAATTGTAAAAACAACATAAATTAGCCAAAGTCGTTTTGCAGTTTCAGTAACTCTTGGGTGAAGTTTATCCGGAACTGGACCCGGAACTTCTGCTGAAAAAAGTTGCATTCCTCCAATTCCAAGAATAGGCAAAATTGCAAGAGATAGAACAATAATACCCATTCCGCCCATCCATTGAATTATACTTCGCCAAAAAAGAAGTCCGTGAGGCAGGGCTTCAATATCATTTAAAATTGATGAACCGGTTGTTGTGAAACCGCTCATTGTTTCGAAAAAAGCATTTGTTAGGTTTGGGATGTAGCCACTTAAAATAAAAGGTAATGAACCAACAAATGAAAATACTACCCAAACAAAACTCACAATTATGTAACCTTCTCTTTTTCCAATTTCTTTTTTTTTGTTACTTGTTATTAATCTGGATATTAGTCCGATAGAACTTGCTATTCCTATTGTAATTAAAAATGCAATTTTATCATCTTCGCCATAAATTAATGAAACTAATAATGCAAGCATTAAAAAAAATGCTTCGATAAATAGTAAGGAACCTAATACTCTAAAAATTATATTAAAGTTTATATTACCTCTTTTCATTCGTTATAATGGAAGTTAAAAGTACAAATATAAAATAGTCTTTAAAATTTATTCTATTTTATATAAAAATGTTTTAGTTATGTTATAAAAAAAGAAAGAACCTTAAAAGGCTCTTTCTTAAAATTTAAAAAAAATGAAAAAATTACTTAGAAATTACTACCTTTTTACAAATAGATTCATCTTCTGTAATAAGTTTAACAATATAAATACTATTAGGTAAATTAACATTTATAGAATTTAGGCCTAAATTTTGAATGTTTTTTTGTAATAATAATTTTCCGTTAAGGTCAAAAAC
>JAADEE010000058.1 GCA_013153575.1 Chlorobiota bacterium | reverse complement strand
ATTCTACATCTTTGTAATAAATTTAAAAATACATAAAAAATGAAACGATTTTATTCAATACTAATATTTAGTATAATTCTTTTTGCAGGATGTAAACAAGAAGAAAAAAACGAAAAAAAAATGACAAACTCAAATCCATTACTAGCAAAGTTCGATACTCCTTTTGAAGTTCCACCTTTCGATAAAATTAAAAACAAGCATTATATGCCTGCTTTTAAAGAAGCAATGAAAATTCATAAAGAAGAAATTGATGCTATTGTAAATAATAAAGATAGTGCAACTTTTGAAAATACAATTGTTGCCATGGACAACAGTGGAGAACTTCTAATAAATGTAAGTTCTATTTTTTACGCACTAAAAAGTGCAGATACAAATGACAGCATAAATCAAATTGCAAAAGAAGTATCTCCTTTGCTTTCAAAACATAAAGATGACATTGCTTTAAATGAAAAATTATTTAAGCGCATAAAATCTGTTTATGACAATAAAGAAAAATTTAACCTAAACACAGAGCAAATGATGCTCTTAAAAAAAACATATGAAGATTTTGTTAGAGGCGGAGCAAATTTACCAGAAGACAAAAAAGAACGTTTCCGTGAAATAAACAAAAAACTTTCAATGTTAACATTACAATTTGGTGAAAACCTGCTAAATGAAAATAATGGTTTTTACATTGTTATTGATAAAAAAGAAGATTTGTCAGGTTTGCCAAATTCTGTTATTCAAGCTGCCGCAGAAGCAGCAAAAGAAAAAGAACAAGAAGGAAAATGGATTTTTACAGTTCAAAAATCAAGTATTTTTCCTTTTATAACTTATTCTGATAAAAGAAATCTAAGAGAAAAACTTTTCAAAGCATATATAAACAGAGGTGATAACAATAACGAAAATGATAATAAAAAAATAATTAAAGAAATTGTTAATTTAAGAATTGAAAAAGCAAACTTGCTTGGTTATAACTCTCATGCAAATTTCATTTTAGATGTAAACATGGCAAAAGAACCTAAAAACGTTTATGATTTGCTTAATAAAGTTTGGGGTGCAGCTCTTCCTGTTGCAAAAAAAGAAGCAGAAGACTTACAAGCAATGATAAAAAAAGACGGAAAAGACTTCACTCTTGAACCATGGGATTGGTGGTATTATTCTGAAAAAATAAGAAAAGAAAAATATGATTTAAACGAAGAAGAATTACGTCCTTATTTCAAACTTGAAAATGTAAGAGAAGGAATGTTTAAGTTAGCAGAAAACCTTTATGGAATTACATTTACACCATTAAAAAATTTTCCTGTTTACCATAAAGATGCAGAAGCATTTGAAGTAAAAGAAGCAGACGGAACACATATTGGAATTTTCTACACAGACTATTTTCCAAGAGAAAGTAAAAAAGGCGGTGCATGGATGACAAGTTTCAGAAAACAATCAAGAAGAAACGGAAAAAACATTACACCTGTAATTATGAATGTAATGAACTTCACAAAACCAACAGCAGACAAACCATCTCTTTTAAGTTTTGAAGAAGTTGAAACAATGTTTCATGAATTTGGTCATGCATTACATGGACTACTATCTGATTGCACATATGAAAAACTTTCAGGCACATCAGTAGCAAGAGACTTTGTAGAACTTCCATCACAAATTATGGAAAACTGGGCATCAGAACCTGAGATGTTAAAAATTTATGCAAAACATTATAAAACAGGAGAAGTTATTCCTGATGAATTAATAGCAAAACTTCAAAACAGCAGCAAATTTAATCAAGGGTTCAGAAGTGCAGAATATCTTGCAGCATCATTTTTAGATATGGCTTATCATACATTAACAAAGCAAAATAACGAATTAGATGTAAATAAATTTGAAGGAAATGTTCTTTCAGAAATAGGACTTCCTTCAAATATAGTTTCAAGATACAGAAGCACAAACTTTGCTCATATTTTTAGTGGAGGTTATTCTTCAGGTTATTATGGATATGAGTGGGCTGCTGTTCTTGATGCTGATGCTTTTGAAGCATTTAAAGAAACAAGCTTATTTGATAAAGAAACTGCAAACAAATTTCGAAAAGAAATTTTATCAAAAGGAGGAACAGATGATCCTATGACCTTATATAAAAATTTCAGAGGGAAAAAGCCATCAATAGAACCTCTTTTAAAACGAAAAGGATTATTATAAAAACAAAAAAAGAGATAGTTAAACTATCTCTTTTTTTTATAGTGGAGCCGGCGGGAGTCGAACCCGCGTCCAAACAAGTAACAGAAATGCTTTCTACATGCTTATCTCTTTATTAATTTTCGACATAAACTCGGGAAAGAGCACCCAAAATTTATGCTTAGCTTCTTAAATTTCATTTCAGTATCGAAGCCCTACTGAAACTATCCTGATGTTATCGGTGCCTCAATTCAAAAAGGAATCAGGAAATCCTTCTTGTGAGACATCTCGTTCTGCAAGCTTGTGCAGAATTAAGCGTTAACTTACTAAACTTCGGTTACGCAGCGAGAGCATAATTATTATTATTGCCTTCTATAGTTTTGCCATACAGTTTTACGAGTTAAATAACAATTGCTCGACATGCTTACAAGTCCATTATCCTTGCAGTCAAAACCAAAAACGGCCCCAAATATTTTTCTCAAAGAACTATTTGTTTTAAACATGTACAATAACTGTGCAATATTATTTAAAAGACAAAATTACCTATATTACCAGTACATTTATGCCAAATGGTCTGCAAATTTAGAATATTTTTTGACAGCCAAGTAAAAATTAATATCTTTTCGCTCTGAAATAAATTTAAAACACAAAAAATATTATAAATAATATGTTAAAAGTCGCTATTTTAAAAGAAACAAAAACTCCACCGGACAGAAGAACTGCAATTGCTCCGGAACAAGCTGTTGAAATTTTAAAAAATTTTAACAATGTTGAACTTTTTGTTCAATCAAGTAATATTAGAGCATATAAAGATGAAGAATATGCACAATTAGGATTAAAAGTTGTTAAAGATGTTAGCCATTGTGACATTTTAATAGGGGTAAAAGAAGTTCATATTCCCGAATTAATTGCAAACAAAACTTATTTGTTTTTTTCTCACACAGCAAAAGAACAAGAATATAACAGACCTTTACTACAAGAACTGTTAAAGAAAAATATAAAAATGCTCGACCATGAGTATTTTACAGATGAAAAAGGTATGCGTTTGGTTGCTTTTGGAAACTGGGCAGGATTAGTTGGTGCATACAACGGACTAATTGCATTAGGAAAAAGAACAGGAGCATTTGAACTTAAACGAGCAATTGATTGCCATGATATTAAAGAAATAAAAGAAAATCTTAAACAAATAAAAGTTCCTACTAAAAAGTTTTTAATTACAGGTGGTGGACGTGTTGCACATGGTGCAATGGAAATTTTAGAAACAGCAAACATTAAAAAAGTTTCTCCGGAAGAATTTCTAAAAAATGAATATAATGAAGCAGTTTACACACAATTAGATCCTCAGTATTATGTTGAAAGAAAAGATGGTGCAGACTTTGATTTACAGCATTTTTTTAAAAACCCTAAAATGTATAAATCAACTTTTAAACCATATACAAAAGCAACCGATGTGTACATTGCTTGTCATTTTTGGGATGAAGATTCTCCTAAATTTATAACAAAAGAAGATTACAAAGATAAAGATTTTAGAATTTCAGTAATTGCAGATGTAAGTTGTGACATTGCAGACCCAATTGCATCAACATTAAGACCTTCAGAAATTGCAGATCCTTTTTATGGATATAACAAACAAACAGGAGAAGAAGGAGATCCTTTCGATTTAAATAATGTAACTGTAATGGCTGTTGATAACCTACCGGGAGAAGTTCCTAGAGATGCATCTGTTGATTTTGGAAAAGGTTTAGTTGAAAAAGTTTTTCCTTCTTTGTTTGGAAAAGATACAACAGGAATTATTGAACGTGCAACAATAACAGAAAACGGAGAACTTGGTAAACATTTCAAATATTTAAAAGATTTTGCCGAAGGAAAATAAATAAAAATTTTATATTTTTTTGATTTTGCGGACAATTTAATTTGTTCGCTTTTTTTATGTTTTATTCTTAAATTTGCCTTATAAAATTTAAATATTACTCATGACATCTAAACATTTCAAATTAATAGCATCTGAACTTAATATTTCAGAAAAACAAGTTGAAAATACAATTTTACTTTTTTCGGAAGGAGCAACAGTACCATTCATTAGTCGTTACAGAAAAGAAATGACCGGAGCTTTAGATGAAGTACAAATTTCAAACATAAAACAACTTCAAGAAAAATATATTGAACTTGAAAAAAGACGAGCAAGTATTCTTACAGCAATTGAAAAGCAAGGAAAACTTACAGACGAACTTAAAAAACAAATTGAAGCAACTTTCAATTTAACAGAACTTGAAGATTTATACCTTCCGTACAAACAAAAGAAAAAAACACGTGCTGTTAAAGCAAAAGAAAAAGGATTAGAACCTCTTGCCAAAATAATTTTTAAACAAAATATTCAAAATGTTGAAGACGAAGCTCTAAAATATTTAAATGATGATGTTGAAACTGTAAAGGATGCTTTACAAGGAGCAAGAGATATAATTGCTGAAGAAATTAATGAAAATAAAAAAGTTCGTGATGCAGTTAGGCGCGAATTTAACTATACAGCAACAGTTTATGCTTCTGTTATTAAAACAAAAAAAGACGAAGCAATAAAATTTAAAGATTATTTTGATTTTAATGAAAACCTTAAAAAAATACCTTCACACAGATTTCTTGCAATTTTTAGAGGTGTTAATGAAGGTTTTCTGAGAGTTAAAATTCAACCTGATGAAGAAAAAGTTCTTGAAAAACTAGATAAAATTCTTCTTAAAGGAACAGGTGAAGCAAGTGCACAAGTTCAAGATGCAATTGATGATGCATACAAAAGACTACTTTTACCTTCAATTGAAAATGAATTTACAAAAGCAGCAAAAGAAAAAGCAGACAAAGAGGCAATTAAAGTTTTTGCCGATAATTTAAGACAACTTCTTTTATCTCCGCCTTTGGGCGAAAAACGTATTTTAGCTCTTGACCCTGGTTTTAGAACAGGATGTAAACTTGTTTGCCTTGATGAAAACGGAAATCTTCTTCACAACGAAACAATTTATCCGCACCCTCCACAAAAAGAAACTTTTGAAGCTGCAAAAAAAGTTGCATCGCTTACAAACGCTTATAAAATTGAAGCAATTGCAATAGGAAACGGAACTGCAAGTAGAGAAACAGAACAATTTGTAAAACAGAAAGTTAGGTTCGATAGAGATGTTGAAGTTTTTGTTGTAAGTGAAGATGGTGCATCAATTTATTCGGCATCTAAAGTTGCAAGAGAAGAATTTCCTGATTATGATGTTACTGTTCGAGGAGCTGTTTCAATAGGAAGAAGACTTGCAGACCCTTTGGCTGAACTTGTAAAAATTGATGCAAAATCAATTGGCGTTGGGCAATACCAACACGATGTTGACCAAAAAGAACTTCAAAAAAGCCTTGATACTGTTGTTGAAAGTTGCGTAAATGCTGTTGGTGTTGATATTAACACAGCAAGTAAACAACTTTTAACTTATGTTTCCGGTTTAGGCGAAGTTTTAGCACAAAATATTGTTGATTACAGAAAAGAAAATGGTGCTTTTAAATCAAGAACAGAAATTAAAAAAGTTAAACGTTTAGGCGATAAAGCATTTGAACAATCTGCAGGTTTTTTAAGAATTAGAAACGCAAAAAATCCTTTAGATAATTCCGCTGTACATCCTGAGGCATACGGAATTGTAAAAAAGATGGCAAAAGATAATAATGTAAGCCTTGATGAGTTTATTAAAAATTCTGAAATAAGAAAAAAAGTAAATTTGCAGGATTATGTATCAAAAAATATTGGAATGCCAACTTTAACAGACATCATGAAAGAACTTGAAAAACCCGGCAGAGACCCTCGCCAAAAAGCAAAAGTTTTTGAGTTCTCAAAAGATGTTTTTACAATTGATGATTTGAAAGAAGGAATGATACTTCCGGGAATTATTACAAACATTACAAATTTTGGTGCATTTGTAGATGTTGGTGTTAAACAAGATGGATTAGTTCATATTTCACATCTTAAAAATGCTTTTGTGAAAAATCCTGCAGATGTTGTAAAACTTCATCAACATGTTAAGGTTAAAGTTTTAAGCATTGATAAAATTAGAAAACGTTTAGCTTTGAGTATGAAAGAAGCAGAATAATATTTGTAAAATGTACAACTTTTATAAATACAACATACCCTGCGGGTTTTGAAAACCCGCAGGGTATGATAATTAAAAAAACACTCTATTTCTTATTTTCTTTGTCTTGAAAATATTTAAAAATAATTTCTGCTTTTTTGTTTCCAACTGCTTTTTTTAAGTCTTCAAATTTTGCTTCTGAAATTTCTTTAACAGAATTAAAATAAGAAAATAAATCTTGAATTGTTTTTGCTCCTACTCCATTTATATTTTCAAGCTCTGATTTTATGAAATTTTTCGAACGTTTATTTCTATGAAATTCAATACCAAAACGGTGAGCTTCATTTCTGGCATGCTGAATAACTTTTAAAGTTACTGAATTTTTATCAAGATAAAGAGGAACACTGTCGCCGGGAAAAAACAACTCTTCTAAACGCTTGGCAATTCCTAAAACTGTAATTTTACCGAAAAGATTTAACTTTTTAAGACTTTTAACAGCCGAATTTAATTGCCCCTTTCCTCCATCAATAATAATTAACTGTGGCAAACCTTTTCCTTCATTTAAGAGCCTTTTATACCTACGGTATATTACTTCCTCCATTGAGGCATAATCATCAGGTCCCACAACGGTTTTTATATCAAATTTACGATACTCTTTTTTTGCAGGTTTTGTATCTTTAAAAACAACACAAGCAGCAACTGCACTTGTTCCTTGAATATTTGAATTATCGAAACATTCAATATGCTTTGGCGGAACAGACATTCGTAAATCTTTTTGCATTGTTTGCAAAATTTCATCAGTCCTACGATTTGCCGAAATTAATGTTCTTTTCTTAATTTTATCAAGCCTAAAATACTTGGCATTTCTTTGCGAAAGTTCTAAAAGTTTATGCTTATCTCCAATTTTTGGAATTGTTATTTTAACATTTGCATAAGGAAATTTAACATTAAAAGGAAGAATTAATTCTTTTATCTCATCAAAGCCTTGTTGTTGATTATCAATTATTTGCATTATTGCAATAGGCAAAATATCTTCATCTTTTTCTTCTAATTTTTTTTGTAATTCTACTGTGTGAACATTAATTATTGCACCATTTACAACTTTCAAATAGTTAACATAAGCAAATTTTTCATCAGAAAGTATTGAAAAAACATCAAAATTACCTTGTGTAGAAGTTATTACTGTTGATTTGCTTTGATAGTTTTGAAGAATTTCAAGTTTTTCTTTTATTTGTTGAGCTTTTTCAAATTCTAAATTTTTGGCATATTCTGTCATTTGCTCTTTCAAATAATCTTTGGCAGATTTAAAGTTTCCTTTTAGGATGTTATGAACTTGCTCAATTTGAATATCATAATCTTGTCTTGTTTGTAAACCAACACATGGTGCTTTGCAATTATTTATATGATACTCAAGACAAACTTTGAATTTGTTTTTTCTAATATTTTCATCAGACAAATTATGTTTGCAAGTTCTTAGCATAAATAAATCCTTAAACATTTTTGTAAGAACTCGCACAAGCCTTACAGATGTATAAGGACCATAATATTTTGAGCCGTCTTTAATTAAATTTCTGGTTTGAAAAACTCTTGGAAATGGTTCGTTCTTAATGCAAATCCACGGATAAGTTTTATCATCCTTTAGCATTATGTTATAACGAGGTTGATATTTCTTAATTAAATTATTTTCAAGAAGTAAAGCATCTGTTTCACTTTCTACAACAATATGCTCAAACCTTACAATATGTCTTACAAGTATCCTTGTTTTTGCATTATCATAATCTTTTGAAAAATAGGAATTTACACGGTTCTTCAAATTCTTTGCTTTACCCACATAAATTACTTCATCCTTATCATTAAAATAAAGATATACACCCGGTTCTTTTGGAAGTTTTAGGGCTTCGGATTTTAATGTTTGTTTTATGTTTTGTTTTGAGGACATCTTAATATTTTTCCTTTTTAGGAATTTTAATATCTGTTAAATCAAAAATATATTTACATATTTCTGAAATATCCCTACCAACCCACCTATC
>JAADEE010000213.1 GCA_013153575.1 Chlorobiota bacterium | reverse complement strand
TTCATCAAAATCATCTGGTTTTTCTTCGTAAAAAAGATACGAAAATTGATTAAATATTATGACCAGTATTATAAGAATTATAAGAACAATTATACCTTTTTTTTCACCTTTTGTAAAAATTAAAAGTTCTTTTATATCTTCTTTGGTTACAGCCATATTACATATTAACCTATTTTACTTATACTTTTTAATTACTCCATTCTTAATATCTGCTAAATATTTGGTTAAGTCTCTTTTAACTTCGGGTGCAAGAATTAATAAACCAAGTATATTTGGAAATGCCATACTTAAAATCATAAAATCTGAAAAATCAACAACTGCTCCAAGACTTGATGCCGAACCTATTACTATGAATACCAAAAAAATAACATAATAAACAAGTGAACTTAATTTTAAATTTTTAGTAACTTTTTTTGTTCCAAACCATTTTCCGAAAAGGTAATTAAAACCATTTAAACCATAATAAGACCAAGAAATCATTGTTGAAAATGCAAATAATAAAACTGCAATTAGCAAAATCCATGAAAACCAAGGGAATACACTTTCAAATGCTTTTGAAGTAAGCTCTACTCCTGCAAGTCCGCTTGAAAGAGCAGGGTCATAATATCCTGTAAAAATAATTACTAATGCTGTCATTGTGCAAATTACAACTGTATCAATAAAAGGTTCAAGAAGTGCAACAAAACCTTCACTTACAGGTCTATCAGTTTTTACGGCAGAGTGTGCAATTGATGCTGAACCAACCCCTGCTTCATTTGAAAATGCTGCTCTTTGAAATCCTACAATTAAAACTCCAATTAAACCACCTTTCATTGCTTCGGCAGCAAAGGCTCCTTTAAATATTAAGCCGAAAGCATGTCCTGTTTCTGTAATATTCATTGCAATAATGACTAATGCTGTACCAACATACAAAACTGCCATAAACGGAACAATTTTTTCTGTAACATTTGCTATACTTTTAATTCCGCCAATAACAACAACACCTACAAAAATTGCAATTAATACTCCAAAGTATGCTCCATAGCCTTCAATTCCTGCAAAATGTGGTGATAATTTTCCTGCAAGTTGAGAAAATGCTTGATTTGCTTGAAACATATTTCCACCACCAAGTGAACCTCCTATAACAAGTACTGCAAATATTGCAGCAAGTACTTTTCCTAACTTTCCTAAATTCTTTTTCTCCAAAGCTCTGCTTAAATAATACATAGGTCCTCCTGCAACTTGACCATCTTCATCGATAGTTCTGTATTTCACACCAAGTGTAACTTCGGTAAATTTTGATGCCATTCCAAGAAGCCCTGCAAGTATCATCCAAAATGTTGCTCCGGGACCTCCAAGAGCAATTGCAATTGCAACTCCTGCAATATTTCCAAGTCCAACAGTTGCCGACAAAGCAGTTGTTAATGCCTGAAAATGAGAAACTTCACCTTTATGATCGGGATTATCAAATTTTCCTCCTATTAATTCAATTGCATGTTTAAAACCTTTAAAGTTTATAAAATTCATTTTTATTGTAAAGAAAATTGCACCAAATACAAGCCACACTACTACAAATGGTATCTTCATTTTTTTTGGATCGCCATTTGGGTATCTTAAAACTTGTCCGTTATCATCATGCAAAGTTGGATCATAAATATGAAGTGTTGCAAAAATATCGAACATTAAAACTGTTGCAATTCCATCAACTACTGGTGTAAAAAATGAATTTATTTTTTCATCTGCTGAATTTGCTATAATTGTAAATGTAGTTTTTCCTTTTTTGCCATTTGCATCTGTTACTTCAAGAAAATATTCTTTTCCTTCGGTTAAACCATCGGCAATTAATGAGTTTTGAGAAGTTGATTGATTTGACCAGTAATATTTATATGGTGCTGTTCCGCCTTTTACAATAACACTTGCTACACCATTATTTATTTTTTTTGACTGATTTGATAATTTAAGTTCCAACTCTAAGTCTTGCCCAAATGACAAAATTGTTGTAATTATAAAAATAATGCTTAATAATAAACTTCTCATATTTAATGGTTTTATTTATAATCACTTAATACAACTTTCCCAAAGTTTAAAACTTTGGAAAAGTGTTTAATAGTAACTACATTTCTAATTTGCAAACATCCTTAATTGCTGTGCTAATTTTTCTTTAAGATTTTTTCTTTCAACAATATAATCTAAGAAACCATGTTCTAAAACAAATTCTGAACGTTGGAAACCTTCTGGCAAATCATGCCCTACGGTATCACGAATTACACGAGGACCTGCAAAACCGATAAGAGCTTCCGGCTCTGCAATATTAACATCTCCAAGCATTGCATAACTTGCTGTTACACCACCTGTTGTAGGATCGAGCATAAACGAAATGTATGGTATTTTTGCTTCTGAAAGTTGTGTTAGTTTGGCAGAAGTTTTTGCCATTTGCATTAATGAAAATGCTGCTTCCATCATTCTTGCACCTCCTGATTTTGACATAATCATAAAAGGAATTTTATGTTTTATGCTGTAATCAATTCCTCTTGCAATTTTTTCACCAACAACTGAACCCATTGAACCTCCTATAAACTCAAAATTCATTGCTGCAACAACAATGTCATAACCTTCAATTTTTCCGGTTACTAGTGTTAAAGCATCTTTTAAACCTGTTTTCTTTTGTGTAGCAACAAGTCTGTCGGTGTATTTTTTGGTATCAACAAAATTTAACGGATCTGCCGAAGTTAAGTTTGCTTCTAACTCTGTATATTTGTTATCATCAAACATAATTTCGAAATATCTTTTTGCAGGAATTCTATCATGATAACCACATTCGCATACATTAAGATTTGCAACATGGTCTTCTGTTGTTACAACTGACTTGCATTTTGGACATTTATACCATAAACCTTCTTTTATTTCTTTTTTATCTTTGGTTTCTGTAACAATTCCTTGCTGAGTTCGGTTAAACCAACCTGCTTTTTCTTCTGCCATTTTATTTAATTAAATGTATAAAATTAAAAGTATAAAGTTTTAATACTTTCCCAAATTTATAAATTTTAGGAAAGTATTAATTATATCTTAATTATAAAAGTTCATTTCTGTTAATACAATTTAAATCTTCAAAAGCTTTTTGTAATCTTGCAGCCATTGATTTTTCACCTTCGCGTAACCAAACTCTTGGGTCATATTTCTTTTTATTTGGTTTATCTGCTCCTTCAGGATTTCCTATTTGCGATTGTAAATAATCATGATTTTCAGCTTCATATCTTCTTACTCCATCCCAAAAAGCCCACTGTGTATCAGTATCAATATTCATTTTTACTACTCCGTAAGAAACTGCTTCTCTTATTTCTTCATGAGTTGAACCTGAACCTCCATGGAACACAAACTTAACAGGTTCAGCATCTGAAAGATTATGTTTTTCTTGAATATATTTCTGAGAGTTTAAAAGAATTTTTGGTTTAAGTTTTACATTACCGGGCTTGTAAACTCCATGAACATTGCCGAATGATGCTGCAATTGTAAAATTTTCACTTATTGCAGATAATTTTGTGTATGCATAATCTACATGCTCAGGTTGTGTATAAAGTTTTTCTTCATCAACATCTTCATTATCAACACCATCTTCTTCACCACCTGTTATTCCAAGCTCAATTTCCAAAGTCATTCCTATTTTACTCATATCTTTTAAATATCTTTCAGAAATTTCGATATTCTCTTCAAGAGTTTCCTCTGATAAATCTAACATATGAGAACTAAACAATGGTTTTCCGTATTTCATGAAGTGTTTGTGACCTTCTTCAAGAAGTCCGTCAATCCAAGGAAGTAATTTTTTTGCTGCATGATCTGTATGCAAAATCACAGGTACTCCATATGCTTCTGCTACTGAATGTACATATTTTGCTCCTGCAATTCCTCCAAGAATTTGAGCTGCATGATTTTCGTTACTTAAACTTTTTCCTGCAAAAAATTGTGCTCCTCCTGCCGAAAATTGAATAATAACAGGTGAATTTACTTTTGCAGCTGCTTCTAAAACTGCATTTACAGAATGTGAACCTATTACATTTACAGCCGGTATTGCAAAATTATTTTCTTGTGCAATTTTAAAAAGTTTTTGAACGTCTTTTCCGTGAAGAACTCCCGGTTTTATGTTTTTGAATGCCATATCTTATTTTTATTATTATTTTTTAGTTATGAATTATAAATTTCCTTTTTTATTAAAATAAAATTCAAAGATAATAATTTGATTATTTAGGGCAAGATTTTTTTGTTAAAAGAAATTATAGAAATCTTTATTGACAAATTAAGATTTGTACTTTTATTGAAACGCTGATGACACAGATTTGACTAATCTACAAATATTAAATCCATGCAAATCAGTCCAACCTATGTCATCCGTGTTCTATCTCTTACATATTCCTTCTGTATTGCCCCCCTACATTAAACAATGCACCCGTAATTTGCCCTATTGAGCAAACTTTTGCAGTATTCATAAGTTCTGCAAAAATATTTTTATTCTGTTTTGATACTTGCTTTAATTTTTCTAAACTTTTTTTGGCTTTTTCTTCTTGTGTTTTATGAAGTTGCTCAAGCATAAAAATTTGATATTCTTTTTCTTCTTCTGTTGCTCTTATAACTTCACCGGGTGTAACTGTTGGTGACCCCTGCGACGATAAGAAAGTATTTACACCCATTATCGGAAGTTCGCCTGTATGTTTCAGATTTTCATAATATAAACTTTCTTCTTGTATTTTACTTCTTTGATACATGGTTTCCATCGCTCCAAGCACTCCTCCCCTTTCAGTAAGTCTATCAAATTCTAATAAAACAGCTTCTTCAACTAAATCCGTAAGTTCTTCAATAATAAAAGCTCCTTGCAATGGGTTTTGATTTTTTGCTAAACCAAGTTCATGATTTATAATAAGTTGTATTGCCATTGCACGTCTTACACTTTCTTCGGTAGGTGTTGTAATTGCTTCATCGTAAGCATTGGTATGCAATGAATTACAATTATCGTAAATTGCATAAAGAGCTTGTAAGGTTGTACGAATATCATTAAAATCAATTTCTTGTGCATGAAGCGAACGACCGGAAGTTTGAATATGATATTTCAATTTCTGAGAACGTTCATCGGCACCATATTTTTGCTTCATTGCTTTTGCCCAAATAAGTCGAGCAACACGCCCCATAACCGAATATTCAGGATCTAATCCGTTTGAGAAAAAGAATGAAAGGTTTGGTGCAAATTTGTTAATATCCATTCCTCTTGAAACGTAATATTCCACGTAAGTGAAACCGTTGGCAAGCGTAAATGCAAGTTGTGAAATAGGATTTGCTCCTGCTTCAGCAATATGATAACCCGAAATTGAAACTGAATAAAAATTACGAACTCCATTGTTTATGAAATATTCTTGCATATCGCCCATCAACTTTAACGAAAAATCAGTTGAATAAATGCAAGTATTTTGCGCTTGGTCTTCTTTTAAAATATCAGCTTGAACTGTTCCTCTTACTTTTGTAATTGTTTCGGCTTTTATTTTTTCATAAACATCTTTTGGCAAAACTTGGTCGCCTGTTACACCCAAAAGCATTAAACCTAAACCGTTATTTCCTTCGGGTAAATCTCCTTGATATTTAGGACGTTCAGTTCCTTTTGCTTTATAAATTGCATTAATTTTCTCCTCAACCTCTTTTTCTAAACCATTTGCTTTAATATATTTTTCGCATTCTTGGTCAATTGCGGCATTCATAAAATATGCAGTCATTATAGGTGCAGGACCATTAATTGTCATTGAAACCGAAGTTGTTGGGTTTGTAAGTTCAAAACCTGAATAAAGTTTTTTTGCATCATCAAGGCATGCAATTGAAACTCCTGAGTTACCGATTTTTCCGTAAATATCAGGTCTTCTATCGGGATCTTCACCGTAAAGTGTTACACTATCAAATGCTGTTGAAAGTCGTTTTGCAGGCATACCAAGTGAAACATAATGAAAACGTTTGTTTGTTCTTTCAGGTCCACCTTCTCCTGCAAACATTCTTGTGGGGTCTTCACCTTCACGTTTAAACGGAAAAACTCCTGCTGCAAAAGGAAATTCGCCCGGAACATTTTCACGTAAGTTCCATTTTAAAATTTCGCCCCAGTCTTTATATTTTGGTAAAGAAATTTTAGGGATTTTTAAATTAGAAAGACTTTTTGTAAATGTTTTAACACGAATTTCTTTATTTCTTACTTTGTAAACAAACTCATCTCCTTCATAGTTCTTAACTTTTTCGTCCCAGTTTTCGAGGATTTTTTTGTTTCTTGGATCGAGGTCTAATTCTGTTTCTTCATAAATCTTTTTAATCTCCTCTGATGCTTCTGAACCACTGCGGTTTTCTAAAATCCGTAGGGTTTTTTGGTAAGCAAATAAATTTCTTGCTATTTCGGCTTGTTTTTCAGTCCACTCATTGTACCCTCTAATTGTTTCAGCAATTTCTGACAAATATCTTACACGCTTAGGCGGAATAATTTGCATTTTTTCTTGCTTACTTTCTACAAGATGTTCTTTACTTATGAAATTTACACCTGTCTTTTCCGAAATTAATTTCATTAATGCTGTATAAAGTTCGTTTACTCCAACATCATTAAATTGAGATGCAATGGTTCCGAAAACAGGCATTTCATCAATATCTTTTTCAAAAAGTTCATGATTTCTTTGATATTGCTTCTTCACATCACGAATTGCATCTAATGCTCCTCTTTTATCAGATTTATTAATTGCAATAATATCAGCAAAATCCAGCATATCAATTTTTTCTAACTGTGTTGCTGCACCATATTCGGGTGTCATAACATACATTGCAACATCGCTTTGATCTGCAATTTCAGTATCCGATTGTCCGATACCGGAAGTTTCAAGAATAATTAAATCATAACCTGCAACTTTCACTATATTAACAGCATCATGCACATAAGGCGAAAGTGAAAGATTTGCTTGACGTGTTGCCAAAGAACGCATATAAACTCTTTTGTCATTTATGCTGTTCATTCTTATACGATCGCCCAACAATGCTCCGCCTGTTTTTCTCTTTGAAGGATCAACAGAAATTATTGCAACAGTTTTGTCTTTAAAATCATCAAGATATCTACGAACGAGTTCATCAACCAAAGATGATTTTCCGGAACCTCCTGTTCCTGTTATACCTAAAACCGGTGTTTTTAAATCTTTTGCAATGTTTTTTATTTCTTGTAAATCTTTCGAAACTTTATCATTGCAACATTCAGCTACGGTTATTAACCTTGCAATTGAATTTATTTCTTTATTTTTTATTTTTTCAATTTCATTATTACTAACATCTGAAAGAGGAAAATCAGATTTTTCCATAAGGTCATTAATCATTCCTTGCAAACCTAATTCTCTGCCATCATCAGGTGAATAAATTCTTGTAATTCCATAATCTTGCAATTCTTTTATTTCAGAAGGTAAAATTACACCGCCGCCACCACCAAATATTTTAATATCAGAACGTCCTTTCTCTTTTAAAAGGTCATACATATACTTAAAAAACTCAATATGTCCGCCTTGATAAGATGTTATTGCAATTGCTTGAACATCTTCTTGCACGGCACAATCTACAATTTCTTGTACAGAACGATTATGCCCAAGGTGAATAACTTCCGCACCTGTGCTTTGAATTATTCTTCGCATTACATTTATTGCAGCATCATGACCATCAAAAAGCGATGCTGCAGTTACTATTCTTATATGATTTTTTGGTTTGTATTTTTTTGAGATGTTATGCATGATATTTATGTTTTATATGATATAAGTAGAAAACGAATAACACTGATAAAAGAAATATTCACTAA
Source organism: Chlorobiota bacterium (assembly GCA_013153575.1). Classification (GTDB taxonomy): domain Bacteria; phylum Bacteroidota; class Bacteroidia; order Bacteroidales; family JAADGE01; genus JAADGE01. Next base: position 726 of record JAADEE010000213.1, on the reverse strand, counting down.
AACAACATTATTTATATTCCTACTTGCCAAAAATACAAAAAATAGGCTCATTTTAAGAATGTTAATTATGGTTTTATAAAAAGATACATTTATTTTAAAAGATTTTTATATTTTTACATTTTATAAAATTTAATAAAATTAAAATACAACAAATATGTTAGCAAAATTTAAAGAAACTGCAGACTTTTTAAAGTCAAAAATATCAATACAACCAGAAGTTGCAATTATACTTGGTAGTGGTTTAGGAGGTTTAGGAAACAAAATAAAAAATGCAACCAAAATAAAATATGAAGATATTCCTAATTTCCCTGTTTCAACAGTTGAAGGTCATTCAGGGCAATTAGTTTTTGGAGAGCTTGGAGGAAAAAACGTTGTTGCAATGCAAGGTCGTTTCCATTATTATGAAGGTTATGGAATGAAGGAAGTTACATTTCCTGTAAGGGTTATGCATTTTCTTGGAGCAACAAAATTAATTGTTTCAAATGCAGCAGGAGGAATGAATCCAAAATATCGTCAAGGAGATTTAATGATTATTAATGACCATATTAATAATTTCCCTGAGCATCCGTTACACGGAAAGAACTTTGAAGAACTTGGTGTGCGTTTTCCTGACATGAGTAATGTATATAACAAAGAATATATTAATATTGCATTAGAACTTGCAAAAGATGTTGATATTAATGTGCATCAAGGAATTTACATAGGTAGCTCAGGTCCAACACTTGA
>JAADEE010000038.1 GCA_013153575.1 Chlorobiota bacterium | reverse complement strand
GCAGTTTACCTTTTGCTTCAATAATATCTGTAATTCTTTGTTCTTTTGTAGGAATAGTAACTTTATTCCATTTATTATTTTTGAAATCGTATTTGTATCAACCTAAAAATGTTCCTGCAAATAAGCTTTTATTAGGTGCTAAATGTATCTTACATATTTTTTTATTATCAATACCTTTAGGAAAACCCTTATTAAAATCTTTAAACTTTTTAAATGTGCTGTCGGTAAGCCAAACACCAATATTTCCATAAATTAAAATACTGTCATTATTAATTTTTTCAGTATTTTTTACAGCAGCATTATTCCAATTTATATACTTAAAATCAGAAGGAAGTAAATTTCTGTTAACATCAAATCTTGAAAATAATTCTCTGTGATTTAATATAATTCCTGAAATTGAAAATAAAACTAATACTAATGTTACAATTACACTAATCCATTTATGATATTTCTTTAAAAATTTAATCATTCATTTTTTAATTTCGCACAAAAGTATTAAACAAATGCATTATTTCAATACCAACATATAGGTATTTTAAATTTCAGTTATTTTAAAATTATATAAGTTAATTGAAAAAAATACCGTAAATTCGCAAATAAATATAAAAACTAAAAAAAAGAAAATGGAAAAGAAAATTAACCCTTTATTTGTATTAATAGGTATTGCCATAGTTGTATTAGTTATGTTTAGTGCAGCAATCTTTGTTACACTTCAACCCGGGCAAAAAGGAGTTTTATTTAAGAAATTTAGCGGAGGTCTTGATAAAGAACACATATATAATGCAGGTTTTCATGTAATTGCACCTTGGAATGATATGATTATTTATGATGTAAGAGAACAAAAAGTTGATGAAACAATGGATGTTCTTGATAAAAAAGGTTTACCAATAAATGTAGATGTTTCTGTAAGGTTTTATCCAATTTATGATAAAATAGGAGAACTTCATGAAAAATTTGGTAAAAAGTATATTGATAAATTAGTAGTTCCTGAAGTTCGTTCTACTGTTAGGCAAGTTATGGGAAGATATACTGCTGAAGAAATTTATTCATTAAAACGTTCAGAAGTTGAAGCAAAAATAATTTCTGAAACAGAAGCAGTTTTAAATAAACCTGAAAATAATATTAAAATGACTACTTTATTGATACGTTCAATAAATCTTCCTGCTGATTATAAAAAATCAATTGAAAATAAAGAAATTCAAAAACAAGAAGCTCTTGCATATCAATATAAATTAGAAAAAGAAGAATCAGAAGCAAAAAGAAAAATAATTGCTGCAGAAGGTGAAGCAAAAGCAAACCAAATTATAAATAGTTCATTAACTACTAATTTGCTTAAAATGAGAGGTATTGAAGCAACAATTGAGCTTTCAAAATCTAACAACAGTAAAACTGTAATTATAGGAAGTGGTAGTGACGGAATGCCTTTAATTTTAGGAAATCAATAATTTTTAGTTAACTATGGAGAAAATTAATCAAGTTTGGTTTTATGTAAAGAAATATAAATATCTTTTAGCATCATTGTTTTTTATTGTTTGGATTTTTTTTATTGACCAAACAGGAATAATGTTTAAACGAAAGTTAAATAAAGAAATAAAATCTTTAAAAGATAAAAAAGAGTTTTATATATCTGACATAAAGAAAAATGAAAAGTATTATCAAGATTTATTAACAAACCCAAAAACAAAAGAAAAACTTGCTCGTGAAGAATATTTTATGAGTAAAGATAATGAGGAAGTTTTTATAATTGTTGATAAGACAAAGGATAATTAAAAAAGAAATAAAAATGAAAAAAATCGGTGCTATAAACAGCACCGATTTTTTTTACTTAAATCTTATTTTAAGATTAAGAAATCTTACTCTCAACTATATCTACAATTTCTTTTTCAAGAGCAATAGCTTTTTCAAGAATTATATTTCCTTCTTTAAGTTTTTTATTCGCAAATTCTTTATCTTCTAAATCTGCCATATTAATTTTAACATTCATAAATGCACCTTGCACGGCAGCTCTTGCAGCTAGTGCACCTACACCTGCATCACTAACAGATGCTTGTAAACCAATATCTGCCATTGCTTTCATAACTTCCATTGAAGCAAATGAAAGTTCCATAATTTTAAACGGAACATTTATTGCATTTTTTGTTGCATTTTGAATTGCTTCGTGCCTAATTGCTTTTTCTTCATCACTTTTTTTAGGTAAACGAAATGCTTCCATAATTTTATTGAAGGCTTGAGTATCTTCATCAACCATATTTACAAGAGCTTTGTAATAGTAAGCACCTTTTTCTGCCCAATCTGAAAATTCTTCCCAACGGTCATCCCAACCTCTTTTGTGTGAAGATAAATTTGCAACCATTGTTCCTAGTGCAGCACCAAGTGAACCCATATATGCAGAAATAGAGCCACCTCCGGGAGCTGGAAACTCAGAAGCTGTTAAGTCGGAAAAATCCTTTAAGTTCATGTTAATTAAAGGCTTACTGTTTTTATCTTCTAAAAGATATTCAATAATGCGTTCTTCCGGAATAAAAGGTTTAAGTTCATTTAATCCTAATGATTTAATAGCAATTTTTAAAATTTCTGCATCAGAAATTCCAACAGAACGTTGTTGCTTTTTAAGATAAAATTTACCTGCATCAAGTAAAGATTGCAAAGGAATTAATCCAACAAGTTCAGATCCTGTTACACGAACACCTCTTTTTTCTGCACTTTTTTTAACTTCTTCAAAAGCTTTATGTACTGATGTTACAGTAATATCAGTTAAGTTCATTGAAATTTGAGCAATTCCATATTCCTCTATATACCAGCCAATTGCTTTAACTTTTTTTAATGTTCCGGGAATTCTTACAGTATTTCCTTTATCATCTTTTACAATTTTACCATTTTCTTTTTTTGCTCTTCCGTTTTCACGAACATCAAAAGCAATTGCATTTGCGCGTCTTGTAGAAGTTGTATTAAGATTAACATTATATGCTACCAAAAAATTTCTTGCACTAATTGCAGTTGCACCGCTTTTTTTAACAAAATCATTAAATTCAGCAGGTCCATAATCAGGTTTCATGTTAGGGTTTGCAAGTTTTTCTTTTAAACCTTCATATTCACCTGCTCGGCAGTATGCTAAATTTTTGCGTTTTTCTTCAGTTGCTGCAAATTCATAACAATAAACAGGTACACCAATTTCATTACCAACTCTTTCTGCAAGTTTATGTGCATATTTTACAGTTTCTTCCATTGTAATTCCCGAAATAGGAACAAGTGGGCAAACATCAGTTGCTCCAAAACGAGGATGCTCTCCATGATGCTTACTCATGTCAATAACTTCGGTTGCTTTTTTTATAGCTTGAAATGCAGCTTCAATAACTTCATTAGGAGTTCCTACAAAAGTTACAACAGTTCTGTTTGTTGCTTTACCGGGGTCAACATCTAAAAGTTTTACTCCTTCAACTGCTTCAATAACATCTGTGATTTGCTTAATCACATTCATATCTTGCCCCTCACTAAAATTTGGTACACATTCTATAAGTTGTTTCATTTTTTATAGTTTAAAAATTGTAGAAATTAGTGTTTAAAATAATTTTTTCAAAAGTAAAATATTTGTTTTAAAAGTAAAATGATTTTTGTTTGTTAAATTTACTTTTTAGGAAATACCTTGCGTGTTTTCAGAACCCACAGGGTATCAGGCTGTAAAAATATTTTAATTTTTGCAACAAATTTTCAATGGAAATAAAAAAACAAAAAAACTTCAATTTTTTTCAAAATAATTTTTGCAGAAAAAAATAATGTTTTACATTTGCATCCGCATTGCGAGAATAGCTCAGTTGGTAGAGCACAACCTTGCCAAGGTTGGGGTCGCGGGTTCGAGTCCCGTTTCCCGCTCAAATTTATTGAAAGACCAATTCGTTGCCCGGATGGCGGAATTGGTAGACGCGCGGGACTTAAAATCCCGTGTCCAGTAATGGACGTGCCGGTTCGATGCCGGCTCCGGGTACAGAAAGCAGCTCTTTTTTAAGAGTTGCTTTTTTTTTGCAAAAAAATATCATAAAAAACTTTGAAAAACATTATTCTTAAAGAATATTATTCTAATTTTATTCTTTTTAAAATTAAAGCGTAATTTGAAAGATCTTACCGTAGGAAAAGAAGGAAAACTAATATTAATGTTTGCACTTCCAATGTTACTTGGAAATGTATTTCAGCAACTTTATATTTTTGTTGATAGCATTGTTGTTGGTAATTATTTAAGCAAAGGAGCATTAACAGCAGTTGGAGCATCTTTCCCTATATTTTTTGCATTAATTTCTTTAGGAATTGGTTTAGCAACAGGTGCAGGAGTTGTTATTTCACAATATTTTGGAGCAAAGCAATATTTAAATGTACAGAAAGCAATAGATACAATGTATATTATTTTATTATCATCTTCAATTATAATTGGTGTTATAGGAATATTGTTTATTGATGAAATTTTGGCTATTGCAAAGTTGCCTGATGGTATAACACCTTCTGCAAAAATATACCTTACAATATTGCTTGCAGGTTTAATCTTTGATTTTGGTTATAACGGAACTGCTGCAATTTTTAGAAGTATTGGAGATTCAAAAACACCTTTATATTTCTTAATAATTGCTACATTAACAAATATTATTTTAGATATACTTTTTATTAAATATTTAGGAATGGGAATTGAAGGAATTGCTTATGCAACTTTAATTTCAAAAGCAGGTGCTTTTTTTACAGCTGTCATTTATATAAGTAAGAAATACGATTTCTTTAAAATAAACTTTATTGGAATAAAATTTAATAAAGAAATATTTTTTAAAAGTTTAAAAATTGGTTTGCCATCTGGTTTTCAGCAAATGATTGTTGCATTAGGAATGATGGCAATATACAGAATTGTTGGTAAGTTTGGAGTTAGTGTAACAGATGCATATTCAGTTGCAATAAGAATTGATTTTTTTGGTATGATACCGGCAATGAGTTTTTCAATGGCATTATCGGCTTTTACAGGACAAAATGTAGGAGCCGGAAAGTTTGATAGAGTAAAAACAGGATTGAAATCTACAATATTGATGTCTGGCGTTATTTCAATATTAATAAGTATAGGTGTAGTTTCCTTTGCAAAAATACTTATGGGGATTTTTACTTCTGATAATGAAATTATTTTAATAGGAACAGATTATTTACTAATTGTAAGTTCTTTTTATTTTATTTTTTCGGTGATGTTTTCGTTAATGGGTGTTTATAGAGGTGCAGGCGACACACTTTTTCCTATGCTTATAACTCTTGTAACTTTGTGGCTAATAAGAGTTCCTCTTTCTGAATATTTGTCAAGAATTTATGGAGAAAAAGGTATTTGGGTAGCACTTCCTATAACTTGGGCTTCGGGTATGATTATTTCTACAATTTATTACTTTACAGGAAGATGGAAGAAAAAAGCAGTTGTGAAAATGAAAAATAAAATAATTAATTAAAATTGTAAAATGAAATTGGTTTATAACAAAGAAAATATTTTTTTCTTAAAAAAGATAAAGTAAGAAAATACTAAAAAAAATGAAAGAAATTGCAATAGGAATTGACATTGGAGGAACAAATACTGTTTTCGGGATTGTTGATAAAAAAGGAAATATTATTTCTAAGAATAGTATTTTAACAAGTGGACATAATGATTTACAAACTTATATAAATGTACTAAGCACATCAATTAAAGATTTGTTAAATAACCTAAAAGATGAATTTATTTTTAAAGGAATTGGAATTGGGGCTCCCAATGCAAATTTTCATACAGGAACTATTGAGCATGCAGCAAACCTTGATTGGAAAGGAGTTTTGCCATTTGCTGATATTATGAAAGAACATTTTGATGTACCTGTTTATTTAACAAATGATGCAAATGCAGCCGCTTTAGGTGAGAAAATATATGGTGGTGCAAAATATATGGATGATTTTATACTTATAACACTTGGAACAGGACTAGGAAGTGGCATTTTTGCTAACGGAAGGTTAATTTATGGACATAGTGGTTTTGCCGGAGAACTTGGACATATAAACGCAATACCAAATGGACGCTTGTGTGGTTGTGGAAAAAAAGGTTGTCTTGAAACTTATGTTTCTGCAAAAGGAATTGTAAATAATGCAATTGATTTTTTAAATTCAACAGATGAAGATAGTTTGTTAAGAGATATTGAAAATTTTACATCAAAAGATATTTATGAAGCAGCACTTAAAAATGATATTATAGCATTGCAAGTATTTGATTTTACTGCAAATATATTAGGAATTTCTTTGGCAGATGCAGTTGCAATACTTAATCCGGAAGCAATTTTCTTATTTGGAGGATTAGCAAATGCCGGAGATTTTATTTTGCAACCGGCAAAGGAATATATGGAAGAAAATCTTTTAGAAGTTTTTAAAGATAAAGTAGAAATATTACCATCACAGTTAGAAGGCGGAAATGCAGCAATATTAGGTGCAAGTGCATTAGTTTTTACAAATTAATTAAAATAAAAAAATGGCAAAGGATTGGAAAGAACGTTTAGGAACAGTTTATTCAACAAATTCAGATTTTGAATATGAATATGATGAATTTGAAGAAGAGGAAACATTAGCTCCTGAAGAACAAAAGCTAAAAGTAACTCTTGATAACAAAAAAAGAAAAGGTAAAACCGTTACATTAATCACAGGATTTGTTGGCAGAGAAGATGATTTGAAAGATTTAGCAAAAATATTAAAAACTAAATGTGGAGTAGGAGGTACTACTAAAGATAATGAAATTATAATTCAAGGAAAATTTAAAGATAGAATTATTGAAGTTCTCAAATCTTTAGGTTATAATAACGTGAGTTCGGTATAAGAAAAGTTATTATATTGTGTAATCTAAAAAAGCCTCATAAAATTATGAAGCTTTTTTTGTAATATGTAAAATGTTTTCTTAGAAACGTCTTTCTTTAATTCTTGCTTTTTTACCGGTAAGTCCTCTTAAATAGAAAATTCTTGCTCTACGAACTTTACCTCTTTTATTAACAACTATTTTGTCAATTGAAGGTGAATTTACAGGGAAAATTCTTTCAATTCCAACTCCACCTGTAGATTTTCTTACAGTAAATGTTTTTGTAATGCCTTCACCTTTTCGTTGAATAACAATACCTCTGTAATCTTGAATTCTTTCTTTTTCTCCCTCTTTAATTTTGTAACTTACTGTAATTGTATCTCCTGCTCCAAATTCTGGGAAGTCATTTTCTTTTTCAAATGTACTCTCAACAACTTTTATTAAATCCATTTTATTATAAATTTTTTATTTTCACGTTTTAAAGACTGCAAAAGTAGAAATATTTTTCTTAATAGCAATTTTTATATTAAAAAATATTTACAAAATTAAACATTATACCTTTATATTTAATATAACTTTCTACATTCTTAAAAATATGTTTATTTTTATATACTTTTGTTACTTCATAAATATCTAGTTTTATTGAATTTTATTTATAAAGCATGGCAAATAAAAGTATTTTAAAAGCAATAGGTCCTGGTCTTTTGTGGGCAGGTGCTGCAATAGGTGTTTCACACATAGTGCAATCAACAACAGCTGGTGCAAATTTTGGATTTGAACTTGTTTGGATAATAGTTCTTGCAAATATTTTAAAATATCCTTTTTTTGAATTTGCACCTCGTTATGCATCCTCAACAGGAGAAACATTAATTGATGGATATTCAAGGCTTGGAAAATGGGCAGTTACTCTTTATGCAATAATAACAATCTCAACAATGTTTTTTTTAATGACAGCTGTAACTGTTGTAACGGCAGGATTGTTTAAAAATATTTTTAATAGTGAAATGAGTATTGTTTGGTGGTCGGTAATTATTATAATTGTTTTGGCAGGAATTATAGTTCTTAAAAAATATTCAATAATTGATAGCATTGTAAAATTTATAATAGTTTTATTGGCAATTGCAGTTATAATTGCAGTTATTTCGGCATTTAATAAAGGTTACAACCCAAACCCTGAATACTTAACTCATTTTGATTTTAAAAACGGTTCAAATATTGTATTTTTATTAGCATTAATTGGTTGGATGCCTACTGCCATAGATGTTTCTGTTTGGCATTCTGTTTGGACTATTGCTAAAAAGAAAGAAACAGGTTATGCACCATCTTTAAAAGAAGCTCTTTTAGATTTTAAAATTGGTTACATTGGAACTGTAATTTTATCACTTGCATTTTTGTCACTTGGTGCAATTATTATGTACGGAACAGGTGAAACTTTTTCGAGCAAAGGTGTAGAATTTGCAGGACAGCTTTTAAGATTATTTACCGAAACACTTGGTAGCGGAGCATACATTGTAATTGCAGTTGCAGCTCTTGCAACAATGGTAAGCACAACTTTAACTTGTTTAGATGCCTATCCTCGAGTATTAGAACCTACTACAAATATTCTTTTTCCTAATGTAATTAAAGATAAGAGTAGTAATAAGTTACATTCGTTTTGGTTAGTTGTAGTTTCATTAGGTTCAATATTAATTTTTATTTTCTTTCTTGAAAATATGAAAACAATGGTAACAATTGCAACTGTAATTTCATTTTTGGTTGCACCTGTTTTGGGATGGCTAAATTTAAAAGTTGTAACATCTAAACATGTTCCAAAAGAAGCAAGACCAAATACGTTTTT
>JAADEE010000094.1 GCA_013153575.1 Chlorobiota bacterium | reverse complement strand
AATTTAAGTTTATATACTTTTGCTTTAGTATTTAATGCTTCTTCAATGGTATCATAAAGTTTTACTTGCTTAAATTCTATTTGCGGTATTTCAGGATAATCTTCTACACTTGGGCATGCCGAAAAAAGAACTAATCCTCCGAATAAAACAATAAATAAAAATGTATTTCTAAAACCTAAGTTCATATTTTATTTTTTTTCTTTTCCTTTATTTCTAAAAAATAAATTTATAGGTACACCTGTAAAATTAAAATGTTCTCTTAATTTATTTTCTAAATATCTTTTGTAAGAATCCTTAATATATTTTGGAAGGTTACAAAAAAATGCAAATGATGGTGCATGCGTTGGTAATTGTGTAACGAATTTTATTTTAATATATTTTCCTTTATATGCAGGAGGTCCATAATTTTCAATTTCTTCGAGCATAATTCTGTTGAGTTCAGATGTTGGAATTTTACGTTTTCTGTTATTATAAACTTCAACAGCGTATTCTAATGCTTTAAAAATTCTTTGCTTTGTTAATGCCGAAACAAAAACGATAGGAACATCATTAAAAGGTGCTAATTTTTCTCTAATATCTTTTTCGTATTGTTTAATGGTATTTGTTTCTTTTTCAGCTAAATCCCATTTGTTAATTAAAACTACAACACCTTTACTGTTTTTTTGAATTAAATTGTAAATACTTAAATCTTGTGCTTCAACACCTCTTTGGGCATCAATCATAAGAAGACAAACATCAGAGTTCTCAATAGCTCTAATTGCCCTCATTACAGAGTAAAACTCTATATTTTCATTAACTTTTGATTTTTTTCTTATTCCGGCAGTATCAACCAAAATAAAATTATGTCCATATTTGTTGTAATGCGTATTTATAGAATCTCTTGTTGTTCCTGAAACATCGGTAACAATGTTTCTTTCCTCTCCTATAAGAGCATTAATTAATGAAGATTTTCCTGCATTTGGTCGTCCTACAACTGCAAATCTCGGAAGTTCTGCATCTTCTTCAAACGCCTCAGTTTTTGGAAATGCTTTTACCACATCGTCAAGCAAATCTCCTGTTCCTGAACCATTTATTGAAGATATACTATAAAGATTTTTTAAACCTAATCTGTAAAAGTCATTAGCATCATATTGCAAAGCTGTATTATCAACTTTATTTACTGCCAAAAAGATAGGCTTTTTAACTTTACGAAGCATTTTTGCTACTGCCTCATCTAAATCTGTTATTCCTGTTTTAACATCAACAACGAATATAATTACATCTGCTTCATCAATTGCAATTTCAACTTGTTTTCTAATTTCTCCTTCAAATACATCATCAGAGCCTTTTACATAACCTCCGGTATCAATTAAAGAAAACTCAATACCATTCCATTCGGTTTTTCCGTAATGACGGTCTCTTGTAACTCCACTTGATTCGTGTATTATTGCTTTTCTTTCTTGTGTTAATCTATTGAAAAGTGTTGATTTTCCAACATTTGGTCGTCCTACTATTGCAGCGATATTACTCATAAAATAATTTAAAATAATTTACAAAGATACTAAAAAAAATGCAATTGATAATTAATGGCGAAAGTTAGATACAATATTTATCCCCAAAATATAATAATGCATAAATTTTATATTGAAATTATAATAGTAAAAGTAAAATAGCTTATTTACAATATATTTTTGCAAATAAGCTATCATTAAAAAGTTATATTTTTATAATCTATGCTCCAAAATCATCAAACATAATATTTTCTTTTGGAACTCCTAAATCATACAACATTTTTTCAACTGCTGCATTCATCATTGGTGGCCCACATAGGTAGTATTCAATTTCTTCAGGTTCTTCATGGTCTTTCAAATACTCATCGAAAATAACTTGATGAATAAATCCTGTAGGTCCTGTCCAATTATCCTCTGGTAATGGTTCTGAAAGTGCAAGATGCCATTCGAAATTATCATTTTCAGCTGCAATTTTATCAAAATCTTCTTGATAGAAAACTTCTCTTAATGAACGAGCTCCATACCAGAAAGTTGCTTTACGTTTAGTTTTTTTAGTTTGAAACTGATCAAAAATATGAGAACGCATAGGAGCCATTCCTGCTCCTCCTCCAATGAACATCATTTCATTATCGGTATCTTTAATAAAAAATTCTCCGTAAGGACCAGAAATCATAACCTTATCACCGGGTTTTCTTGAAAAAATATAAGAAGAACAAATTCCCGGATTTACATCCATAAATGCACCTTTTTCTCTATCCCAAGGTGGAGTTGCAATACGAATATTTAACATTACAATATTTCCTTCGGCAGGATGATTAGCCATTGAATATGCTCTGTAGGTTTCTTCAGGATTTACCATTTTTAAATCCCACATATTATATTTATCCCAATCTTCGTGATATTCTTCTTCAATATCAAAATCTTTAAAATTAACCGTAATTTTAGGAACATCAATTTGTATATAACCTCCTGAACGGAAATCTAAAGTTTCTCCTTCCGGTAATTTAACAATAAACTCTTTTATAAAAGTTGCAACATTTCTGTTAGAAATAACTTCACATTCCCATTTTTTAATACCCATTATTTCTTTAGGAATTTCAACTTTTATGTCTTCTTTAACTTTAACTTGACAAGCAAGACGTTTATTTTCTTTTATTTCTTTTCTTGTAAAGAATGGTTTTTCTGTAGGTAGTATTTCACCACCACCTTCAGGCACTTCACATTCGCACATACCACAAGTACCGCCACCACCACAAGCTGATGGCAATAATATTTTTTGATTTTGAAGTGTACTTAATAATGTTCCTCCGGCAGGAACTTCATATTGATGTTCTGGGTCATCATTAATATTTAGTTTAACACTGCCTCCGGGTAATAATTTTGCTTTAGCAAAAAGTAGGATAGCAACTAACAATAGTATTATTAATAAGAATGCAATTATACTAATTGTTAAAACACTTGACATTGATGCTTGAAGTAATATCATCTCAATTGAATATTTATAATTTATTATTGACTATTTTTTAGGTTGATAAATACAACAGGTAAATTTATTTTTAAAGTTTTATTCCCATAAAAGTCATAAAAGCAATTCCCATTATTCCTGTTGCAATAAAAGTAATTCCAAGCCCTCTTAATGGTGCAGGAACGTTTGAATATCTTATTTTTTCGCGTATTGCAGCAATTCCTATAATTGCAAGTAACCAACCTATTCCTGATCCAAGCCCGTAAACAGTAGCTTCTCCTATACTTGCTAATTCTCTTTCTTGCATAAATAATGAACCTCCTAAAATTGCACAGTTAACTGCAATTAATGGTAAGAAAATTCCAAGTTGCGAATATAATGCAGGTGCAAATTTTTCAACTATCATCTCAACAAGTTGAACCATTGATGCAATTACAGCAATAAACATTATGAAACTTAAAAAACTTAAATCAACATCAGCAGCTTGTTCTCCAAGTAGCCATTCTAATGCTCCTTTTTTTAATACGTATTCATTTAAAGCCCAATCAACAGGTATTGTAATAACTAATACAAATGTTACTGCTATTCCTAAGCCCATTGCTGTATTTACTGTTTTTGAAACTGCTAAATATGAACACATGCCTAAGAAAAAGGCAAATACCATATTTTCTACAAAAATAGACCGTACAAATAAATTTAATAAGTCTTGCATTTTATTTAAGTTTTAATTTTTTAATTCTAATTTAATGTGTAATAACTTTTATGCTTCTTCAATAAGTTCTCTTGTCTTTAATCTTTGAACCCAAATAATTATTCCTACTACAATAAGTGCCATTGGAGGCAAAATCATAAGTCCATTGTTTTGGTATCCGAAATCATAAAAACTTTGAGGGATAATTCTTAATTCTCCTAAACCGGGTAATGTTAATGTTCCGGCTCCTAAAAGCTCTCTAACCGCTGAAATTATAATAAGAATCATTGCATAACCTGCACCGTTTCCTATTCCGTCAAGAAAAGATTCATATGGTTTATTTCCTAATGCAAATGCTTCTAACCTACCCATTATTATACAGTTAGTAATAATTAATCCTACAAATACTGAAAGTTGTTTGCTTACATCATAAAGATATGCTTTCAAAATTTGGTCAACAAGAATTACAAGGGCTGCAACAATTACAAGTTGCACAATAATTCTTATTCTTGAAGGTATTGTATTTCTTAATAATGAAACAATTACATTTGCAAGTGCAAGAACTGCTGTTACAGAAATTGACATTACAATTGCAGGTTCTAATTTTACAGTAACCGCAAGAGCTGAACAAATTCCTAATACTTGAACCGTAATTGGATTATTTAAGTTTATTGGTCCTGTTAATAATTTTGAATTCTTACTCATCTTATTTTAGATTTTCTTTTTTTTGAAATTTATCTTCTATTTTTTATTTTTTCTTAAGAATGCTTCATAATTATAAAGCCATTCTTCTTTAAACATTCTTTCTAGTCCTTTACTTGTTATTGTTCCTCCTGAAATTGCATCGCAACCATGTTTTGTATCTCCTGCAAGTTTTGCAGCTCCTTTTCCGCCTTTATACATTGTTATTGATACAAAGTCATCTCCTTCAAATAAAGTTTTTCCCTTAAAAGGTTCTTCAAACCAACTTTTATTTATTTCTGCTCCAAGTCCGGGAGTTTCTCCTTTGTGGTCGAAAACTGCTCCGTAAATTGTATTAAAATCATTTTCCAAAGCTACATAACCCCAAATTGGTCCCCAAAGTCCTTTTCCTGTTAAAGGAATTACTTCTAATTCTTTACCATCATCTAATTTTACAAAAAACACAGGTAAAACTTTATCTTCTTTTTTTGCTTTGTATTGTGCAGAAAGATTTGTTTTAAATGCATCTCCTTCTATTTCTTCACCTTTATAGTTTACAACAATTTGTTTTGTAATGTATTTGTTATATAAAGTTTCTGCATTTTCAACTGTTGATTCTATTCCAACAGATTGAAGTATATTCTGCATTTTTTCAACTCTAATATTTTTTTCTTGCAAAGGTTGAAGTTTAATTGCTGTAAATGCTAATACTGCTGCAACTAAAATAACCATTACTGATGCATATATAAATGTGTATATATTGCTGTTTGTATCTATTTTCATTTTCGTTAAATTAAAAATTATTGAAAACCTTAAAGTTTAATTATTTGCAACTTTAATACGTTTTAATCTTCTTTTTACATTTCCTCTAACAACATAATGGTCGATTAATGGTGCCATAACATTCATTAATAAAATTGCCATCATAACTCCTTCCGGGTATGCAGGATTAAGTACTCTTACAAGTATTGCTATGAAACCTGCAAGGAAACCATAAATCCATTTTCCTTTTTCTGTTTGTGCAGCAGTTACAGGGTCGGTTGCCATAAATACCATTCCGAAAGCAAAACCTCCAAGTAACAAGTGATCATAAAATGGGATTGACATTGCAAGATTTGTATCTGTTGCAAAAATATTTAAAATTATTCCCATAATAGCACCTCCTGTAAATGCAGAAAGCATAATTTTCCAACTTGCAACTCCTGTATAAAGTAATAATATTGCTCCTAATAAAATCATTAAAGTTGATGTTTCTCCTATTGAGCCCGGTATCCACCCCATAAAGTAATCAAAGGTTGATAATTGGTGTCCTAAGCCGTCAACAATTTTAGATCCATTTTCAACAGCTTGTCCAAGTGGTGTTGCTCCTGAAAATCCATCAACAACGTTTTGTCCTTCTGACAGACCGGCAATCCAAACTTTATCTCCGGACATTTTTGATGGGTATGCAAAAAATAAGAATGCTCTTGCAAGAAGTGCAGGGTTTACAATATTCATTCCTGTTCCTCCAAAAACTTCTTTTCCTATAATAACTGCAAAAATTGTTGCTACTGCAACCATCCAAAGTGGAGTATCAACGGGTATAATTAATGGTATTAACATTCCTGAAACAAGAAAACCTTCTTCAATTTCTTTTTGTTTTATGTGAACAAAAATGAATTCGGTTCCTAATCCTGCTACATAGGATACAATAATTATTGGTAATACTTTTAGGAACCCGTATCCAAAAGTTTTAATAAAACACATTTCTTTTCCTATTGACATAAAATGCTGATACCCAACATTCCACATTCCAAAAAGTAATGCAGGGATTAATGCTATTACAACAATACTCATTAATCTTTTTGTATCCATTGCATCGCGGATATGTGCTCCTTTTTTTGGTGCTGTGTGTCCCGGCACAAATAGAAATGTTTCAAAACTTTCAAAGATTGGTCCCCACTTTTCATGTTTGCCTCCTTTTTCAAAGTTAGGTTTTATTTTTTCAATATATTTAAGTAAACCTTTCATAAGTAATTATGATATAAATTTTAAAATTATTAGCTTTAACTAAAAAGAAGTGTTATCCTAATTCTTTAATAGCAAATTCAAAGCCTTCTCTTATATTTTTTTGAATTTCAATTTTTGAAGTATTTATAACTTCACAAAGTGCAAAATCTTCTTCTGCAATTTCATAAATTCCAAGTTCTTCCATAAGGTCTAGGTCTTTTATATGAATTGCTTTTAATAATTGCATTGGGAAAATATCCATTGGAAAAACTTTTTCCATTTCGCCTGTTACAATATATGCTCTTTCTCCTCCATGAAGTTTTGTATCAATAACTCTTTCTTTATTTGGGTTAAGCCAAGAAAAGAATGTTCTTGAAATACTAAATTTATCGCGTCCGAGTTTTGCCCATCCCATAAATTCAGGTTTATTGCCTTCAGGAATTACAGTTATTACATTTTCATAAAATCCTAAATAGTCTTTTTCTGAAACTTTTTCACCTGTTAAAACATTTCCTGATATTATGCGAATATCTCCATCTGTAGTTTTTAAATTATCTTTTACAAAATCAGCAATTGGTGCTCCTAATAATGCTTGATAATATTGAGGATTTTTAACTTCTGAACCTGCAAGCGCAATAATTCGTTTTGCATCAAATTTGCCTGTTTTAAAAAGTCTTCCTATTATTATAACATCTGCAGCACTAAGTGTCCAAACAACTTCACCTTTATTTACAGGTTTTACTTTATTAATTTGAATTCCAACGTTTCCGGCAGGATGTGGACCTTTAAATTCTGTAATTTCTACATTTTTTGTATTCTTAAAAGGTGTTGTAAGTTCTTCTGCTTTAATTCCAAGATAAACTTTACCGTCAGTAAGTTTTACTAATGCATCTACGCCTGTTTGGAAAGCATCAAAATCATCTTTTACAACAAAATCAATATTTGCAGCTAAAGGTGCTGAATCAAAAGATGTTATAAAAATATCACGTGGGGTTTCTGATGGTTTTGCAATTATAGCAAAAGGTCTTTGACGTATAAATGCCCAAGCTCCACTTTTAAGAATATTTTCTTTTATTTCTTCTCTGCTTAAACCCTTAGGGTCTGCTTGTTTAAAAGTTTCATATTCATCTTTATCATTTGTTTCTACAACAAATTCTAAAATACGTCTTCTTTCTCCTCTTACAATTTCAGAAAGTTTACCACTTACCGGTGAAGTAAACATAACTTCAGGATTATATTTGTCATAAAACAAAGGAGTTCCAGCTTTTACTTCTTCTCCTACCTTAGTTATTACTTTTGGAGTTACACCGGGAAAATCACTTGGTTTAATTGCGTAAAATTTAGATTTTGGCAATTCAGTAAGTTCTTTTTGTGCAGAACCTACTAATTTTATATCTAAACCTCTTTTAATTTTTATAACTTTTGACATAATATCAACATGTATATTTAAATTTTGCTCAAAAGTACATTTTTTTACAAAATTAACAAGCTTACTAATTATATCTTTTAAAAACTAAAATGGTAAACATCAATAATTCAGCACTATAACAAATTACAAACTTTATTAATATGCTCAAAAACATAGCCAACTATTGTGTTTTTAAGCATATTTATAAGTGGGATTAATCACTATATTTTATTTTAAGATAATTTAAATGTTACAAAGATTTATTAAATTGCTATTTTAAATTACTTTTGTTTTTAATTATTAAAATTTAATATGGCATCTAAAATAATTATGTACACCGATGGTGCTGCAAGAGGAAACCCCGGCCCTGGTGGCTACGGAACTGTTTTAATATCAGGAAAATACAGAAAAGAATTATCGGAAGGTTTTAGGTTAACTACAAATAACAGAATGGAACTTCTTGCTGTTATTGTTGGTTTGGAGGCTTTAAAAAATGAAGGTAATTTTGTAACTATATATTCGGACTCAAAATATGTAGTTGACTCGGTTGAAAAAGGTTGGGTTTTTAACTGGGAAAAAAAAGGATATAAAGGGAAAAAAAATTCAGATTTATGGAAACGATTTTTAATTTCTTACAGAAAGCATAAAATAAAATTTATTTGGGTAAAAGGTCATGCAAATATTCCGGAAAACGAAAGATGCGACACCTTGGCTGTTGAAGCTTCTAAAAAAAGCAACTTAAAAATTGATGAAGGCTACGAAAATGCAAACAATAATGACAATATGTTATTTTAATGATTAAGAAAACTTATTTTATATTTTTATTTATTTTATTTTCAAATATTATTATATCTCAAAATATTTTTGATGTAAATAATTCTGAAAAGTATGCTTTATATTTGTTTAAAAACAAAGATTACTCAGCCTCTTATAAAGAATATAAAAGACTAACTGAATTAGCTCCTGATAGTTTAAAATATAAAATTCAATTAATAAAATCATTAAAGCTATTAAATGAAAA
>JAADEE010000301.1 GCA_013153575.1 Chlorobiota bacterium | reverse complement strand
AAACTGTAAATGAAAAAAAATACATAAAACCAAATAAAGAAAGAGCAGATATTGCAATTAAATTAATTTGGTTAGTAATGTTAATTGAAATTATTTCGGCAACATCATCATTTTTTCAGTATAGATTGCTTATGAAAATTAGTAAAGGCGAAATAATATCAGTACAAGTTGCAAATGCAAATGATACAAGAGAACAAATTGTGGCAATCGTATATCTTATTGTTTTTTTTATTTCAGGAATAACATTTATTAAGTGGTTCAGAAGAGCATATTATAACTTAGGAGTAAGAACAAAAACCAACTATACAGAAGGATGGGCGGCAGGAGCATGGTTTGTGCCTATTATTTCTTTGTTTAGACCTGTTCAAATCATGAATGAACTATGGGATAAAACATCAAAACTAATAAGTGAAAAAACAAATACTCCAACAACTTCACGACCTGTAATTATTGGCATATGGTGGGCATTATGGATACTATCACATTTTATTGGCAGGTATGTTTTGAAATTAGGAATGAAGGCTGAAACTATTGATGATTATATTAACAGTACAGTTGGAGATATGGTTATTTCAATTTTAGGAATACCATTAGCAATTATTACTGTTTTAATTATTAATTCATATTCAAAGAAAGAAGAAGAATTAGCAAGAATTGAAAAACAAATTCTTGAAGAAACTTTAAGTAATGATTAACTTCATATTAAAAGTTATTTTATAATTATGAAAAAACTCATTTTAATAATGACAAAAACTAAAAATGATAATACTATATACTCTTTTAACTTTTATACTTATTAATTTTTTGCTTATTTACTTTGTTGCCCCACAAATAATTATAAGAACAAAAGGTGGTATAGCAAGGTTTGCAAAAGATAATAATTTTGAACTTTTACATCCTGACGATTTACTTCTTGATAATGAAAGAATAAACATTTTTACACATGACAGTTTAAATTTGTCAGCATATCTTATAAAAACCAAATCTGAAATTCAAAAAGGAACAATAATACTTTTGCACGGAATACGTTCAAGAAAAGAAAATAATTTGTGGTTAAGCAAAAAACTTTCCGATGAAGGATATAATTCTGTTGTAATTGATTTGCGTGCTCATGGATTTAGTCAAGGAAAATATTGTACATTTGGCTATCATGAAAAACATGATATTATTGCATTAATTGATATACTCTATAACATTGAAGGATTAAATTTAAATTTAGGAATTTGGGGGCAATCGCTTGGTGGTGCTGTTAGTATGCAAACATTAGAAATTGATAAAAGATTAAAATTTGGAATAGTAGAAAGCACTTTTACAAATTTTAAAACAATTGCACATGACTATTTTAAAAGATATATTGGCTTTGATATTCCGTTCTTAACTAATTATGCTTTAAAAAGAGCCGAAAAACTTGCAAATTTTAAAGTTGATGAGGTTAGTCCGGTAAATTCTGCAAAAAAAATAACCCAACCGATGCTAATTGTTCATGGCGAAAATGACGAGAAAATTAAATTTGAATATGGTAAGATGTTATTTAATAATCTTGCAAGTAAAGATAAATATTTCATAAATATTCCAAATTCAAGTCATTCAAATCTTAGAGAAATAGGAGGTGAAGAATATCTTAAAAAAGTTTTAAATTTTATCAATAAAAATTCCAAATAATTACAATTTATTTCCGAAAAAAAAACACCTTTGTATAAATATAAGTAAAGTTGTATTTGCTAGGTTTATATTAAAGACTTTTGTATTATGTTTATAATAAATATGTTATTATGTAGTTTTGTAATGATTTTTGTAAATGCCTGTAAATGAGCAATATGGGTGCGATATTTTGTTTTGATGCCATTAATAATCTTTGAGGTACTTTGTGAATTCTTTGGGCCTCTTTGCGTAACAGCTATTTATATGAGTTATACCGCAAAGCTACACAAAGAAGCCACAAAGGTTCACTAAAATAAATTGAATTTTTTAATCCATTAGATTTATAATTTTGCATATACATTTTAATAAGCATTATGTAGATAAAATTTAGCAAATTTCAAAATACTAAAAAAAATAACCATGAATTACAAATTACTTGACGGAAAGGAAACTTCTAAGCAAATTAAAGAAGAAATTGCCGAAGAGGTAAAACAAATAATATCCAAAGGAGGAAAACGCCCTCATCTTGCAGCAATACTTGTTGGAAATGATGGTGCAAGTGAAACTTATGTAGCTCATAAAGTAAAAGCATGTGAGCAAGTTGGTTTCAAATCTAGTCTTATTAGGTTTGAAGATACTATTACAGAAGATGAGTTAATTTCAAAAATTAAAGAAATTAATTTAGATGAAGATATTGATGGCTTAATTGTTCAACTTCCTGTACCGAAGCATATTTCAGAAGAAAAAATTATTGAAACTGTTTCACCGGAAAAAGATGTTGATGG
Organism: Chlorobiota bacterium; assembly: GCA_013153575.1. GTDB lineage: Bacteria > Bacteroidota > Bacteroidia > Bacteroidales > JAADGE01 > JAADGE01. The sequence goes on along the minus strand of JAADEE010000301.1, from coordinate 6,331 downwards.
TTTTCATCCAATTAATATTGGAAGAATGACGCTTGGTATGAATGCATTTGTTTCGGCAACACCACAAGGAATTATTGATTTAATTCAGCGGTATAATATTAAAACTTCGGGCAAGCATTGTGTTGTAATTGGAAGAAGCAATATTGTTGGTAAGCCGGTTAGTATTTTACTTTCGCAGAAAAGTAATACAGGAAATGCAACTGTAACTTTGTGCCATAGCAGAACAACAAATCTTAAAGAAATCTGCAAACAAGCTGATATTGTAATTGCAGCAATTGGCAAACAAGGTTTTGTAACCGAAGATATGATAAAAGAAGGTGCTGTTGTTATTGATGTTGGTATTCACAGAGTTAAGTCAGACAAAACAAAAACAGGTTGGAAACTTAAAGGTGATGTTGATTTTGAAAAAGTTGCACCTAAATGTACCTACATAACACCTGTGCCCGGTGGAGTAGGACCTATGACAATTGTTTCATTACTTAAAAATACATTGATTGCTGCTAAAAAGAAATAAATATTATTGTTTTTTTATTGTTTAATTTGTTTTTATTAAATTTAGTTTTACATTTGACCCGAACAAAAAATAAAATGAAGAATATAAATATCATTATTACACTCTCAATTATTAACTTTATTATAATAAAGTCTAAAGGGGAGTGATATGTGTATTTAATAAATTATTAATGAAACGTCGCTCAGAAATGAGCGACGTTTTTTTTTGAATTATATTTAATAATTATGAATGATAAATTGTACATTTTCGACACAACACTTAGGGACGGTGAACAAGTACCCGGTTGTCAGTTAAACTCAATTGAGAAAATTGAAGTTGCAAAAACATTGGAAGAACTTGGAGTAGATATTATTGAAGCAGGTTTTCCAATTTCCAGTCCTGGAGATTTTCAGTCTGTAACCCAAATTTCAAAAGCAGTATCAGAACCTATTGTTTGTGCATTAACAAGAGCAGTTGAAAAGGATATTGATGTTGCAGCAGAAGCATTAAAGTTTGCAAGAAGAGGTAGAATTCATACAGGAATTGGAACATCATATTATCATATTCATCTTAAGCTTAAATCAAATGAAGATGAAATAATTGAGCGGGCTGTAAAAGCAGTTAAATATGCACGAAATTTAATTGATGATGTTGAATTTTATGCCGAAGATGCAGGACGCACTGATAATGTGTATTTAGCAAAAGTAGTCGAAGCAGTTATTAAAGCAGGAGCAACTGTAATAAACATACCCGATACTACGGGGTACTGTTTACCACATGAATATGGTGAGAAAATAAAATTTCTTAAAGAAAATGTTAAAAATATTGATAAAGCAATTTTATCTACTCATTGTCATAATGATTTAGGTATGGCTACAGCAAATTCTTTAGAAGGTGTATTAAATGGAGCTAGGCAAGTTGAAGTTACAATAAATGGAATTGGAGAAAGAGCAGGAAATACATCTCTTGAAGAAGTTGTGATGGCAATTAAAAGTCATAAAGAATTAAAAATTGAAACAGGAATAAATACTAAAGGTATTTATAAAACGAGTAAAATGATTTCAAGTTTAATGAATATGCCTGTTCAACCAAATAAAGCAATAGTTGGAAGAAATGCATTTGCACATTCATCGGGTATTCATCAAGATGGTGTATTAAAAAATAGAGAAAATTATGAAATTATTTCTCCTGAAGAGGTTGGAATTGATACATCCTCAATTGACCTTACAGCAAGAAGTGGAAGAGCTGCGTTAAAACACAGATTAGCATTATTAGGTTATGAATTTAATAAAGAAAAATTAGATTTAATTTATGAAGACTTTATTATTCTTGCAGATAAAAGAAAAGATATTAATGATTCTGATTTGAAAAAAATAATAGGAGTTAAAGAAGATAAAAATTTACATAGAATAAAACTTGTGAATTTACAAGTCTTATCAGGCAATTCAACTATTCCGACTGCAACTATTACTCTAGATATAAATGGTGATGAAGTAACAAAAACCGCAATAGGAAACGGACCTTTAGATGCTTCAACAAAAGCAATAAAAAATATTGTTCATTCAAAGTTTATTTTGGAAGAGTTTCTTATACAGGCTATTACAAAAGGAAGTGATGATGTTGGTAAAGTACATGTTCAGATAAGTTATAAAGGAAAATATTTCTACGGATTTTCAAGTAATTCTGATATTATAACTGCTTCTGTTGAAGCATTAATTGACGCATTAAATAAAATTATATAATTAAAAAGAAAGAAAAAATGGGTAAAACATTATTTGATAAAGTTTGGGATGCACATATTGTTCAAAGCATTGAGAACGGTCCTGATATATTGTATATTGATAAACATTTAATACATGAAGTAACAAGCCCTGTTGCTTTTGTAGGACTTGAAAAAAGAGGACTAAAAGTGTTAAGACCGGATAAAACACTTGCAACTGCTGATCACAATGTGCCTACAATAAACCAAGATAAACCTATTAAAGACAAATTATCGGTTGAGCAAGTTAATAAATTAACTGAAAACTGTAAAAATCATGGAATAGAATTATATGGTTTAAATCATAAATATCATGGAATTGTTCATGTTATAGGTCCTGAACTAGGAATTACACAACCCGGTATGACAATAGTATGTGGAGATAGTCATACTGCCACGCATGGTGCATTTGGAAGTGTGGCTTTTGGAATAGGAACAAGTGAGGTTGAAATGGTTTTTGCATCACAATGTATTATGCAAACAAAACCCAAAAAGATGCGAATAACTGTAAATGGGAATTTATCAAAAGGAGTAAGTCCAAAGGATGTTATCTTGTATATTATAAGCAAATTAACAGCAAGTGGAGGTACCGGATATTTTATTGAATATGCCGGAGATGTTTTTAAGAACATGACAATGGAAGGTCGTATGACAGTATGTAATATGAGTATTGAATGTGGAGCAAGAGGTGGATTAATTGCTCCTGATGAAACAACATTTGAGTATATTAAAGGAAGAAAGTTTGCTCCAAAAGGTAAAGAACTTGAAAGGAAAATACAAAATTGGAAAACCTTATTTTCTGATGAAGATGCAGAATTTGATAAAGAAATTGAATTTAACGCAAATGATATTAAACCAATGATTACGTACGGAACAAATCCGGGGATGGGGATGCCAATAACAGAAAAAGTTCCATATCCAAGTGACTTGTCAGAAGAAAAATCATTGAAATATATGAAAGTTACAGAAGGAAAATCTTTAGTAGGAACTAAAGTTGATTATGTTTTTTTAGGAAGTTGTACAAATGGTAGGATTGAAGATTTAAGAGAATATTGTTCTCATATAAAAGGTAAGAAAAAAGCAGATAATATTACAGCATGGATTGTTCCTGGTTCTAAAATGGTAGAGAAACAAGCAATTGAAGAAGGTTTAGATAAAATATTAAAAGAAGCAGGTATTGAACTTAGACAACCGGGTTGTTCTGCATGTTTAGCTATGAATGAAGATAAAGTTCCTCCCGGAAAGTTGTCTGTTTCAACTTCAAACAGAAATTTTGAAGGTAGGCAAGGTCCCGGTTCAAGAACAATGTTAGTAGGACCGGCAACTGCAGCAGCAATAACTATAGCAGGAAAAATAATAAATCCTCTAACAAACTAAATTCTAAATCTTAGTAACTATTAAAATATACAATTATGCCAATAGAAAAATTTAAATTAGTAAAATCTTCTTGTGTTCCTCTAAACACTGAAAACGTTGATACAGACCAGATTATTCCCGCAAGATTTCTTAAAGCTACAGAACGAAAAGGTTTTGGTGATAATTTATTCAGAGATTGGAGGTATGATAATCACAATAATGAAATATTAAGTTTCCCATTAAATAATCCTAAATATTCAGGGAAAATATTAGTTGCAGGAAGCAATTTTGGATGTGGCTCAAGTCGTGAACATGCAGCATGGGCAATATATGATTATGGATTTAGGGTTGTTATTTCGAGTTTTTTTGCAGACATCTTTAGAAATAATGCTTTAAATAATGGTTTGTTGCCGGTACAAATATCAGATAATTTTTTGAATAAAATATTCAATATAATTAAAGAAGATGCGAGCTCTGAACTTATAGTAGACCTAGAAAAACAAACTGTAACTATTGATAAAACAAAAGAGCAAGAAACTTTTGAAATTAATTCATATAAAAAACAATGTCTTTTAAAAGGTTATGATGATATTGATTATCTTCTTAGTATAAAAGATAAAATTGAAGAGTTTGAAAACAAAAATGTAGTTTAATACGAACTAATAAATTGTAAATAAATATGAAAATAATACTTTTAGATACAACCTTAAGAGATGGAGAACAAACTTCAGGTGTATCTTTTACTTCTGATGAAAAACTTAGTATTGCTAAGCTTTTGCTTGAAGAACTAAAAGTTGACAGATTGGAAGTTGCTTCTGCTAAAGTTTCAGAAGGAGAATTTCAAGCTGTAAAAAAAATTACAAATTGGGCAAGAGAAAATGGACATATTGATAAAATTGAAGTTTTAGGATTTGTAGATGGTGTAAAGTCGGTTAATTGGTTAAAAGAAAGTGGTTGTAAGGTTCTTAATTTATTAGCAAAAGGTTCTGAAAATCATTGCAAATATCAATTGAAGAAAACTCCTGAAGAACACTTTAAGGATATTATTGAAACTATTAAAGTTGCACATAAAAATGATATTTCTGTAAACATATATTTAGAAGACTGGTCAAACGGAATGCGAAACTCAAAGGACTATGTTTTTAAAATGATTAATTCTTTGAAAGATATAGGAATTAAACGTTTTATGTTACCCGATACGCTTGGTATTCTTAATCCTGATGAAACTTTGAAGTTTCTTAGTGAAATTATAAAGAAATATCCCGATTTAAAATTTGATTTTCATTCTCACAATGATTATGATTTAGCAGCAGCAAATGTATTTGCAGCATTGAAATCAGGAATTGATTGTATTCATGGAACTATTAACGGATTAGGAGAAAGAACTGGAAATGTTCCAATATCAACTATTATAGCATTAGTTAATGACCATTTTAAATTTGAAATGAATGTTGATGAAAGCAAATTAAGTTTGGTGAGTAAAATGGTTGAGATATATTCAGGAATTCATATTCCCCAAAATAAACCCATTATTGGCGAAAATGTTTTTACACAAACTGCAGGTATTCATGCTGATGGAGATATGAAACATAATCTTTATTTCAACGATATATTGCCTGAACGTTTTGGAAGAAAACGCTCTTATGCTTTAGGGAAAACATCAGGCAAAGCAAATATCAAAAAAAATTTAGAAGAAATAGGAATTGAGCTTGATGATGTATCTTTAAAGAAAGTAACTGCAAAAATTATAGAATTAGGAGATAAAAAAGAAATGGTTACTCAAGAAGATCTTCCTTATATAATCTCAGATGTACTTCAAAGTAAATCATTGGATAAAAAAATTAAAGTTGAAAATTATTCATTTAGTATTGCTAATGGACTTAAACCTGTTGCATCAATTAAACTGAATATAAATGATAAAACTTACGAAGATATTTCTGAAGGTGATGGACAGTATGATGCAATTATGAAAGCTATAAAAAAGATTTATAATCGTCTGGGAAAAACACTTCCTAAGTTAATAAACTATAAAGTGTCAATACCTCCTGGAGGTAAGACAGATGCATTAGTTCAAACGATTATTTCGTGGCAAAAAGATAAGAAATTTAAAACAAGAGGGTTAGATTCTGACCAAACTGTTTCTGCCATAAAAGCAACCTTAAAAATGCTTAACATAATTGAAGAAGATTATTTGAATGTTAAATAAATATTAAAACTAAAAAAATGAATTATAAAATTGCAACATTACCGGGAGATGGAATAGGCCCTGAGATAGTTGAACAAGCAAAAAAAGTTCTGAATGCTATAGGCGAAAAATTCAGTCATAAATTTAATTTCGAATTTGCTTTAGTTGGAGCAACTGCAATCGATGAAACAGGGAATCCATACCCTGAAGAAACTCATAAATTATGCTTAAATGCAGATGCAGTTCTTTTTGGAGCAATTGGAGATCCAAAATACGATAATGATCCAAAAGCAAAAGTACGCCCGGAACAAGGCTTACTTGCTATGAGAAAAAAACTTGGTTTATACGCAAATATAAGACCTGTTACAACATTTCCTTCACTTATAGATAAATCTCCTTTAAGAAGGCATTTAGTTGAAGGTGCTGATTTTGTTGTAATAAGAGAGCTTACAGGAGGAATTTATTTTGGAGAACCTAGAGGGCGAAATGAAGCAAGAACAAAAGCATTTGATACAATGGTTTATACAAAAGATGAAAT
>JAADEE010000208.1 GCA_013153575.1 Chlorobiota bacterium | reverse complement strand
GCAACATAAATTGCTAAAACAACAGATAAAATAGAAAGTATAAGTGTTAAAATATGCTTTTTAAAGCCAAAATATTCATCGAGTTTATAGCCTCCGATAGTACCTAAAACTATAATAATTATCATTTGAAAAGCTATGCCAGAATATTTAGCATAGCTTTTTAATGGTGAAGTATCTATCTTTTTTTTATTTTTTTGATAATTCGGCATTGTTTTGTGCATCCATTTTACAAGTTCCATTAAAGTTTGCTCCCGGTTCTATTATTAATTTTCCGGTAGTCATATCTCCTGTAAAGTCAGCACTAGATTTAAGAGTTAGTCTGTTTTTAATATTTAGTTTGCCTTTTACAGAGCCTTAAATCTCACAAACAGAACATGTTATATCTCCAATAATTTTTCCGGTTTCTCCAATAATTACTTTTCCTTGAACATTAACGTTACCTTCAATTGTTCCGTCTATTCTTGCATCACTTTCAGAACTTAAATTACCTTCAATTTTAGTTCCTTTTTTTAATTGGTTTGTTAACCCCGGTTCAGATAATATATTATTTGATTTTCCCATTTTTTTCAATATTACATTTCAAATGTTTCCATAAATTTAGTAGTGTAATCGCCTTCAACAAATTTCTTATCATTCATTAATTTTAAATGAAATGGAATTGTTGTTTTTATACCTTCAATTACAAATTCTCCTAACGCTCTTCTCATCTTAGTTATTGCCTCTTCTCTTGTTCTTGCTGTTGTAATTAATTTTGCAATCATAGAATCGTAATGAGGCGAAATTGTATAACCGGCATAAACATGAGTGTCAACACGAACTCCGTGTCCACCCGGTATATGCAGAACTGTTATTTTCCCAGGTGATGGTCTGAAATTGTTTTCAGGATCTTCTGCATTAATTCGGCATTCTATTGAGTGTAATTTTGGGAAATAATTTTTTCCGCTAATTTTAATGCCTGCAGCAACATTAATTTGCTCTTTTATTAAGTCAAAGTCAATAACTTGCTCTGTGATAGGATGTTCAACTTGTATTCTGGTATTCATTTCCATGAAATAGAAGTTGCGTTTATCATCAACTAAAAATTCTACAGTACCAACTCCTTCATATTTTATTGAAGTTGCAGCTAAAACAGCAGCTTTACCCATTTCTTCTCTTAACTTATCTGTCATGAAAGGAGAAGGTGTTTCTTCTGCTAATTTTTGATGCCTTCTTTGAACAGAGCAATCTCTTTCTGATAAATGTGCAGCATTTCCATATTGGTCACCAACAATTTGAATTTCAATATGACGAGGATTGCTAATGAATTTTTCCATGTATAAATCACCATTGCCAAAAGCAGAAGCTGATTCTTGTTGAGCGGCATCCCATTTTGCATGGAATTCATCTTCAGTTTCAACAACACGCATTCCTTTTCCACCACCACCGGCAGTTGCTTTCAGCATAACAGGAAATCCCATTTCTTTTGCAAGTTTTAAACCTTCTTCAACATTTGGTATAATGTCTTTTGATCCCGGTACAACAGGAACTCCTGCATTACGCATTGTTTTTTTTGCAGTTGCTTTATCACCCATCATATTAATCATTTCTGCTGATGGTCCGATAAATTTTATATCATGTTTTTCACAAATTTCAGAAAATTTAGCATTTTCAGATAAAAAACCATAGCCCGGGTGTATAGCATCTGCATCAGTAATTTCTGCTGCAGCAATTATCTTTGGTATTTCAAGGTAAGATTGGTTTCCTGCAGGAGGTCCAATGCAAACTGCTTCGTCTGCAAAGCGTACATGAAGACTGTCTTTGTCGGCTGTTGAGTAAACTGCAACCGTTTTTATTCCCATTTCTTTGCAAGTACGAATAATTCGAAGTGCAATTTCACCTCTATTTGCAATAAGTATTTTTTTAAACATCTGAATAAGATTATTTAATTAATGAACTTTTTAGAATTAGATTTTGAACTTGTTAGCTTGGATCAACCAAGAATAGTGCTTGTTCAAATTCAACAGGTGTTGCATCATCAACTAAAACTTTAACTATTTTACCTGTAACTTCTGCTTCAATTTCATTAAATAATTTCATTGCTTCAATTATACATACAACAGAATTTTCAGATACATTGTCTCCTACATTAACAAATGGATCTTTATCCGGAGATGGTTTTCTGTAAAAAGTTCCAACCATTGGAGATTTAATTGTAATATATTTTGAAGTGTCTTCTTTTTCTGATTTTTCATTATTGTCTGCAGGTGCTTGAACTTGAGTTTGTAAGTTTTGTTGCACCGGTTGTTGCATTATTGTTCCTGTTGCAAGTGGTGAGTGAACAGGTACTTGTTGAATAATTGTTTCAGTATGAGTTGCTCCTGTACTTGATGAGTTAACTTTAATACTGAGTTTCATTTTGTCAGTTTTTATATCAACTTCGTTTACTCCTGATTTTGCAACTGCTTTTATGAAATCTTTTAATTCTTTATAATCCATGTGGTTATCTTTTTTAATTTTTTTGTAAATATATCGAAATATCTATTTTTTGTTGTTTCTGCTTAGTTAAAAAATGTTAAAACGTTGTTATTGTGCAGATTATCAGTGTTTATGAATTATAAGCCCATTTTAAATAAATTGCTCCCCATGTAAATCCTGCACCAAATGTTGAAAGTATTAATTTGTCTCCTTTTTTTAATTTGTCTTCCCATTCCCAAAGTAATAATGGTAATGTTCCATCGGTTGTGTTACCAAATTTTTGAATATTAATCATAACTTTTTCAGGAGGTAGTTCCATTCTTTTAGCAGTTGCAGCAATAATACGCATATTTGCTTGGTGTGGAACAAGCCATGCAATATCATCGGAAGTTAAATTGTGTTTTTTCATCATTTCAACAGAAACATCAGCCATGCCTTTTACTGCTGCTTTGAAAACTGCTTGTCCTTCTTGATAAATAAAATGTTCTCTTGCATCAACAGATTCGTGGGATGCAGGTTTTATAGAACCTCCTGCTTTTTGGTGTAAGTGTTTTCTTCCTGCTCCGTCAACATGTAGCATTTCGTCAATTACACCATAATCTTCGGTAGTAGGTTCAAGTAAAACTGCACCTGCTCCGTCTCCAAAAATTGGGCATACTGAACGGTCAGTGTAATCAACAATTGAAGACATTTTGTCTGCACCAACTAAAACTACTTTTTTGTACTTTCCTGATTGTACAAATTTTGATGCTGTTGAAAGTCCAAAAAGAAAACCTGAACATCCTGCATTTAAATCGAAACTAAAAGCATTTTTTATTCCTAGTTTATCTGAAATTATATTTGCAGTTGCAGGGAATTGCATATCAGGAGTAACAGTTGTACAAATTAATAAATCAACTTCTTCAGGTTTTGTTCCTGTTTTTTCTAATAGTTTTTTTACTGCTTGTGTACCTAAATCTGATGTTCCAAGTCCTTCACCTTTTAAAATTCGTCTTTCTTTAATACCTATTCTGGTCATTATCCATTCATCAGAAGTGTCAACCATTTTTGATAGTTCGTCATTTGTAAGAATGTATTCAGGAACATATCCTGCAACACCTGATATGGCTGCATTTATTTTTTCCATTTTTTATTTGTTTTTTCTTTTTGTTTATTTTTAAAGAAACTTAAAATACGAAAATAAATTTAAGTTTTGTATAAACAAAATATTTGTTTAAAATATGTATAATTGTTAACTTCAAACAGGAAAACCGGTATTGAATAAATACCGGTTTTTTATTTTTTTAATGAAAATTTCCATAAAGGAAATCTAAATTAGCTGATATTTATAATACAACTTTAGGTTCAATTGCTAATTTACCTCTGTAATATCCGCATTCAGGACATACAGTGTGGTATTTTACAGTTGTTCCACAGTTTGAGCAAGTACTCAATTGTTGAGTTGTAGCTTTTACATGAGTTCTTCTTTTATTTCTTCTTTGTTTCGAAATTTTTCTCTTTGGATGTGCCATTTTATAATATTTTAACTATTTCCTAATTATATAAATTTTTTAATTTGTCCCATCTTGGGTCAGTTTCTTTTTCTTCTTTTTTTGTTGATAATTCTTCTAATTTATCTAACATTTCGATGTTACATAGAGAGTTGCCGTTTTTGTCATTTGCATGAAATCTTTGATATGGTAAACTTAAATGTATGTAATCGTAAAAATGCTTGTCAAGAACTATTTTATCTTCTTTTTCACTAATCGTAATTCTATTGTCAACGTCTGAAATGTCAGAGTTTTCATATCCAAATTCAACAAATAATTTTGTTTTGTATGAAATTGGTTGATAAAAATAATCTAAACATCTATCACATTGTATTTCTACTTTTCCTTTTAAAGAAATGTTTAAGATTATTATATCTTTACTCAAATTCATTTCAACATTAATAAGAACTTCTCCTTTTTTTATTTCTGATTCTTCAAATTTATTGAAAAAATCATCAGTAATTTTAAAGTTATAATTATGCTTATCTTCTCTTAATCCTCTAAATTCAATCTTATAATTATTCATCTCCTTGATAATTCGAGCACGCAAAATTAACTTTTTTTTTTAATAATGAAAAAGAAACAATATTTTATTTAATTGTTAACTCATTATTTATCATTCTGTAATTGTATTGCTGTATGAATGCTTGTAATAATTGTTTCATATCTTTAACATTATCAATCTGTTGGTGTATTAGGTTGTGTTTTAACAATGGGTCTTTTTCAAAATTATAAATTGCAATTACTTTATCATTTCTGTATTGTAAAACAAAATTATCTTGTGCAATTTGGTAGGTATTATTAATGTAATTTACAACAAAGTGATTTGCACTTGTGTCAAGCATATTATTTCCGAAAGAAATAAAATCTTTGTCATAATTCAACATATTTAATATAGTTGGCATAATATCTATTTGTTGAGTAATTGTAGAGTCTAATCCTTTAAAGTTGGGTTTGCTTGGTTCAAAAATAATTATTGGAATTGAAAAACTTCCTATTTCTGTTTTATATTTATCAATTGCTGATTGGCTACAATGGTCGGCGGTTATTACAAATATTGTGTTTTTGTACCAGTCCATTTTTGATGCGGTTTCAAAAAACTTTTTTAAAGCCATATCGGTATATTGAATTGGAATATGAATTGGAAGTGTACCTTTCTTAAACTTTCCATTATATTTTTCGGGAACTTTAAAAGGATGATGTGATGATGCTGAAAAAAGTGTTGTATGGAACGGTTCTTTCATTTTATTAATTTCATTTGCATAGAATTGGAAAAATTCTTCATCCCAAATTGCCCATGAACCATCAAAATCATCGTCATTGTTGTACTCTGTCATGCCAAAATATTTGTCGTAACCGGCAATTTTTACGAATGATTCAAAACCCATTGAGCCATTTGGTGCACCATGAAAAAATGCTGTTTGGTATCCTTTTTCTTTTAATAAACTTGCAATGCTATTTATAGTATTTGTTGAATATTTTGAACTTACATAAGGATTTACAAGTGCAGGAATGCTTGCTGTAACAGATGGCAAAGCATCAATAGATTTACGACCATTTGCAAATGCTCTTGCAAAAGTTTTGCTTTGTTGAATTAGAGAATCTACAAAAGGCATAAATCCTTTATAATTGCCATTATCAATATTTTTATTTAGTGAGCCTATGTATTCTTTGCCCATACTTTCGATAATGAAAATAACTACATTTTTATTGTCGAAGTTATTTATTGTATCAGCTTGATGTATAGGCGAATATATTGCTTCTAATTCATCTTCTGTAAAATAATTTTTAAGTTCTAATGGTTTTTTATTTATGGTTCTGATTATTGAAAAAGGTGTATTTAAAACGATTGCCGTTTCAATAGGTTTTTCGGTGTATTTTCCTGCATTATTTAGGTTTATTGGTCTTGTTGTTCGAGTAAAACCACCTCTAATTCCTATAACAGAAAAGTATAAAATAAATATTAACCAAAATAAGCCACTAATGTAATACGCTAATTTGTTTATATTTTCGTTTTTATTAATATCTGTTTTTCTGTAAAGAAATATTAAAATAAGCATTAATGAAATCCAAATAACAAGCCCTATCCAGTAATCCGTAAAGAAAAGAATAAAAAGGTGAAAGATATTTCCTTCTTTTGCAAACATAAAAACATCTGCGGTGCTTCTTTTTAAAATAAAATCGAAATAGAAAAAATCCATTGTGTTTATAGCAAGTGCTATTCCATTAGTAATGAGGAAGATGTATTTTAGGATTTTTTTGTAAGTTTTTTTATATTTGAAATTAAAAGGAAGCAGGTATAATAAAATGTAAAGTGAATTGATATAGAATAGAGCTGCAATGTCAAACCTAATTCCACCTTGCATTATTCTTAAAAATCTTGAAAAAGTAATGTCAGGAAAATGGTTTATGTTATAAAAATAAAATAAAACTCTTGATATTGAATATAGCAATATCACAATAAGAAGTCTTTTTAGTAAAATGAAAACTTCTTGAAGGTTTAAAGAATTTAGTTTTTTATTTAGTTTCATTTTTATATTTAAAGAAACCCCGTAAGTTTTTTATTCTCTTACGGGGTTATTTTGTTAAGGTCTTAATCTTCCGTAATATCTTGGGAATGGAATTGTTTCGCGTATGTGTTGAGTTCCGCAAATCCATGCAACAGTTCTTTCAAGCCCTAAACCAAAACCTGCGTGAGGAACTGAGCCGTATTTTCTTAAATCTAAATACCATTCAAATTCTGACATTGGAAGTTTATGTTCCTCAATTTTAGAAATTAAAAGTTCAAGATTTGTTTCACGTTCTCCACCTCCAACAATTTCGCCATAGCCTTCAGGTGCAAGTACATCAACACCTTTTGCCATTTCAGGATTGTCGGCATCGCGTTTCATGTAAAATGCTTTTATTTCATGTGGCCAGTTGTAAACCATTACAGGTGTATCGAACATACGTGTAATTACTGTTTCATCTGAACCTCCAAAGTCATTTCCGTATTTGAAATTTTTAGCGGATTCTAACCATTTAGGAATGTTCCTTTCTGCTTCTTCGAGTTTGTTAATTTCTTGTTTTAATTGGTCTATTTTTGCTTGTAAGAAATTTCTTTTTCCTTTTTTTACTCCTCCTGCAATTTCTTTTTCACGTTCTTCAATTCCTTTTTTGTTTTCTGCAATTTTAGCTTTTACATTTTCTAAATCTTCGTTAAGAAGTTGAATGCTTGTTTTTCCGTTTACTTCTTTTTCACCTTTTATAATTTCAACAGCTTTGTCGTAAGTTAAGCGTGGAAAAGGTTTTGCTTTTAATGCTTCGAAAACAGTTGTGTCTCTTTCTAGAATTTCAAGTTCATTTTTGCAATTGTCAAGAACATCTGTAACAACATATTTTAGGAATTTTTCTATTAAATCCATGTTCATGTCGTTGTTATAGAATGCCATTTCCGGTTCAATCATCCAAAATTCAGAAAGGTGTCTTCTGGTTTTTGATTTTTCAGCACGGAATGTAGGACCAAAAGTGTAAATTTTACCCATTGCCATTGCCATTGCTTCACCATAAAGTTGTCCTGTTTGTGCAAGGTAAGCATCTTGGTCGTAATATTTTGATGAGAACAAAGTTGTTGAACCTTCGGCTGCATTTCCTGTAAAAATAGGCGAATCTGTTTGAACAAATCCTTCTTTTTGGAAGAAGTTATTTATTGCAAAAATAATTCTGTTTCTTATTTTAAGAATTGCCCATTGCCTTTTTGAACGTAACCAAAGATGGCGTTTGTCCATTAAAAATTCAATGCCATGTTCTTTGTTTGTAATAGGATAGTCAACAGATGTGCCAATAAGTTCTAAATTGGTTACATGAAGTTCATAACCTCCTATTTGTTTTTCATCTTTTACAACTTTTCCTTCAAGTTTTATTGAGCTTTCTTGTGAAAGTCGCTTTGCTGTTTCAAAAACATCATTAGGCACACTTTCAGCATCTACAATGCATTGTGCAAATCCGCTACCGTCTCTTAATATAATAAATTCAAGTCCTTTACCGCTTCTTTTGTTTGTAAGCCAGCCTTGTGTTTCAATTGTTTGTCCTTCGTGATTTTTGAAGTCTTTTATTTGTATCATTGCTTTGTTGTTGTTTAACTGTTTAATGTTTAGGTGTTTAGTGTTTGTTTTTGTTGTGCAAAGTAAATTATTTTATGATTAAAACATCGTAATTTAAGCACCTTTTTTTAAATTAATATTTTATATAATGGTTCAATGTATTCTTTTTGAAAACTTTTGTTATCAATTTCAATGAATTTACCTTTTGTATTTATTTTATAGGTTGCATTAAATTCATTTCCAATTTCAATATGTTTTTTATTTGTAATTGTATCTTTTAATGTGAAATATTCTTTTTTTATTATTGAAAAACTAGAATCTGAATTGAAATGTGTGTAAAATAATTCATTGTTTGTATATATTATATAATTTTTATATTTAAAACTATCTACGTGAATAGGAAACGGAAAAGCAGAATATATAAGTTTATAGTCTAATAAATTAAATTGCTTGTCAATTGTATATAAGTATATATTTGTTACACAATCATCAAGATAACTAACCGAAATAGTTGTATATTTACTTATGTTTTGTTTGCTCAAGTATGAAACTTGCATTTGCTTTGTAACATTCAATTTGAATATTTTTTTATCAATGTCTGTAAAATCAGTTTTGTAGCTATGCTTGTTAAAACTAAAATTTTCAAATTTTATAGTATCTAATTCAGGCAAATTTAGACTATTAAAATATTTTTCTGCTGATAATTTATATAAGCTTTCTCTTTGTTTATTAACTTGTTTTCTGTTTTTTATTATTTTTTTTTCTATAAATTT